>JANMTV010000012.1:0-9145 GCA_031390905.1 Ilumatobacteraceae bacterium
CCGGAACAAGTGGCCGAAGGCATCCAGTTCTACAAAGACCTGCTGGGCCTTGAGCACCTGACGATCTTCCCCCACCTGCTAGGCGACCCGTACGAGAAAGCCAACGAACAAATGCAACGCTTTATAGAAGAAGTAGCCCCACTAGCCACATAAAACCCCGTTCATGTCGCGCTGAACCCCTGCATACCGTGTCTAGCGCGACATGAACGGGGCTTGGGTTAAATCGCGGCGCACGTCCCCACGATGGTTCTGGGGTCGGCGGCTCCGGCGAAGCAACCTGTCGGCTCGACGACGATTGCGTGGGCCTGTCCGAAGTCGCTGGCGTAGGCGGGTTTGGTCACGACTCGATGGCCCCGACGGGCGAGAGTTGCCGCCCAGTTCTCAGGCGCATGACCCTCTACGTCGAGGTTGGGGCCGCTCGGTGCCGTCCAGGTATCGAATCCGGTGTCCGGGCCGTCGAGTGCCCACCTGGCGGCGTTGATCGCCGTTGCCGGGCTCTGGCCGTGATGAAACAGGCGGGCCGCAATCTGCAGCAGAATCTGTGGTTGGGCGTCGCCGCCCATCGTGCCGAACACCGAGACCAGATTGGCGCCACGTGTTGCCAGCGCGGGCGACAGTGTGTGCGGCGGTCGTCGTCCAGGCCCGAACTCGGCGGGGTGCCCCGACTGCAGGTTGAAGCCAAGGCCCCGATTGTGGAGGTTGATCCCGGTGTTCGGCTCCGCCAGCCATGATCCAAAACCCGCAGCGTTCGACTGAATCAGTGAGACCGCCATCCCAGAGTCATCGGCGGTACACAGGTAGGTCGTGTCGCCCGCCAGACCGGGGGAGTAGCGAACGCTGGCTCGTTCGGCATCGATCAAGGAACCGCGGCCGTCGATCGAAGCGAGCAGCGCATCACCATCAGCACCCTCATGGAGCACATCAGGCCGATCGAATCCGGCGGCGGTTGCACATTCGATCAAGATGTGTGCCCACTGCGGATCGTGCGGGTAATCCGGCAATCCGAACGCGGTTGCCAGGCGAGCTGCGCCGAGTGTCAAGTAGCCCTGCGTGTTGGGCGGAATCGTGTGGAGCGTGACTCCGAACGCGTCGGCTGACAGCGGATTCACCCAGTTTGCCTGTCCAGCGGCAAGATCCTCCTGGGAGTACAACCCTTCACCGAGACCAATCAGACCAAGCCCGAACTCCCCTTGGTAGAACGCCGAGCGACCACCGCTGCCAATCGCTCGCAAGGTTCGAGCGACGCCCGGTCGGCGCATGACCGATCCTTTGTTGGAGATTTGTGATGTCATCGCCGTCAAATTGCTGGTCGCTTGCCGGTCCAATGCCTTGAGCGACGCCGCCAGCAAGGGACTGACTGGGAATCCGCGCTCCGCGAGATCGATCGCCGGCTGCAGAATGTCACTGAGCGGGAGCGATCCGAAGCGGTCGTGGAGTGCCGTCCAGCCATCGACGCAGCCGGGAATTGTGACCGTACGAATGTCGTGACGAAACGGCATCGCTCGTAATCCGCTCGTCCGCAACGACGCCGGATCGGCACCAGAGCCGGCGCGCCCGCTGGCGTTTAGTGCAACCACGCCGTCAGCCGTATGGACGAGCGCGAACAGATCGCCACCCATCCCACACAGGTGCGGTCCGACTACTGCCATTGCAGCGTTCGTGGCGAGCGCCGCATCGACTGCGTTCCCTCCGACTGTCATCATCCGAATCCCTGCCTGGGTCGCGAGTTGGTCGGCGGAGGCAACGGCACCCCGCAGCCCGCGGACTGACGAGCTTGGTGGTCGGGTCATGCAGCGCACGCTACGCAGCGACCTACGCTCACCACGTGTTCAGGTCGCAACGGGTCGGTGCCGCGCTCGTCACAGTTGGATCAGCGGTTGCTCTGCTCGGCACGTTCCTTCCCTGGTTGCAATCGGGAACGACGCGCCGGTCGAGCTACGAGATCTTCGAACTGGTTGACCGGCTCGGTTTCTCGCCAAGCGGAGCCGTCGGCTGGGCCTTACGGCTGTGGCCATTGGTGCCCTTCCTGCTGGTCGTCAGCGTAGTCGCGCAGTGGTGGTGGCTTCCGCGGGGTTGGAATCGGGTGCGAACGATCCTGCCGGTGCTCAGCGCTTGCTATGCAGGTGGAACAGCGGCTGCCGTGATCTGGGCTCCAGACGCAGCCCTGTTTCGAATTGGCTCGGGCCCGTTCGTCGCTGCGACAGGCTGCTTGGCCGTTTTGGCCGGCACCGCACTCAACCGCGGTCGCTAAGAGCAACAAATGCGGCTCGGAACCAACGGTGGTCACGAGCAGCATTTGTTGCTCCCCGGAACCGGATCGGGGTCGGGTCGTGGACGGCAACAAATGCGATTCGGAGCCAAGTTTGGCTCTCCAGACATTGGGGTTGTCAACAGCCAGTCCGGCGTGGGACAATCTCACTCGGCAGCACGGCGAAAGGCTGCATGGTTAATCTCCCGTCGCATTCAAGTCTTGCGGCGGAGCGGGTCGAGCGGGAGGACACGGGTATGAGATCTCAATTGCGTCGCACCGGAGCGGCTGGCATCGTTGTTTCGTTGCTGACGATGACCGGGCTAGCGACTAACGGATCCACGGCTTTGGCAGTCGGGGGGCAACCGTTGGCGACTGGGCTGAATGCCGATGGACAGCTCGGGAACGGTACGACGCAGTCGAGCAGTTCGCCCGGCAGTGTCTCCGTACCGCCGAACATGATCGCCGTCGCCAGCGGCCGCGAGCATGCCTATGGGTTGTCCGACAGCAACCGGGTGTGGGCGTGGGGCGACAACTCGCGAGGCGCCGTGGGTGACGGGTCGACGAGTGATCGGCCGACTCCCGTGCAGTTGGCGTTGACCAATGTGATCCAGGTCGAGGCCGGCCATTACCACGGCGTCGCGCTTCGGTCCGATGGCACCGTGTGGACGTGGGGGTACGGCGGTCTCGGACAACTCGGTCTAGGCACCACGAACAACCGGACGAGTCCGGTGCAAGTGCCTGGGTTGTCGGGAATTGTCGCCGTCGCTGCGGGCCGCGACATGAGCTACGCACTTCGCTCCGATGGCACGATGCTGGGATGGGGCGGAAACTCGTTCGGCGAGGTCGGCGATGGCACCCTGACTCGGCGTGTCAGTCCGGTCAACATCAACGGGGTCACCAACGTGGTCGAGATGGCCGGCGGCCGAAACCATGTCCTCGTCGTTCGCGCCGACGGATCACTCTGGGGCTGGGGTGCCAACGAGAGCGGACAGCTCGGGATCGGATCGACAGTCAACCGGCTCAACCCTGTGCAGGTGCTCGTCGGACCTGTCGCTCATGTTGATGCCGGTGCCGAGCACAGCATCGCTGTGATGGCCGACGGCACCGTTCGCACGTGGGGGAGGGGCCAACGCGGTCAACTCGGGCTTGGTACCACCACGACACGCACGACGCCACAGGTCGTTCCCGATGTATCCGGCATCGTCGATGTGGGCGACGGGCGCGACACGTCGTTCGCGATCAACGCCGCCGGGCAGGTGTGGGCATGGGGGCACAACGACTCGGGCCAACTCGGCGACGGCACGATCTCCGACCGGCGTTCGCCGGTGCTGCTTGGGCTCGAAGGAATTATCGCCGCACAAGGTGGCCGCGGGATGACGATCTTCCTGTCTGGTGTGCCCGATGACCCCGACATAGTCCCGCCGAGCGAGCCAGGTGTACCGACGGCGTCGAGCACCGTGGGCGGCAGGGCCGACCTCGCATGGACCGCATCGACCGACGACCGGGCCGCGACTCTGACGTATCGAGTGTTCCGGGACGACGGCGCTGCGCCGATTGCGTCGTTCAGCGGTGCAACCACCGGCACCATCACGTTCGCCGACGTCGGTCTCGTATCGGGATCGATCCACACGTATCGGGTGCAGGCATTCGACGGAGCGAACCTGAGTGTGCTCAGCCAGCCCTCGAACGCAGTCGAGATCGCCGGCACGACTGGTCCGCCAGTGCTCCTCGATTCAAACTTCGGGAGTGGGCTGACCGGTTGGACTGTGGCAGGCGGATTCACGATCGACAATGCCTCGGGTTCACCGGCGGCGCCAAGTGCCCGTGTCGCCGTCGTCAATGCGGTGGGCGAAGGGCGATCCAGTCTGTCGGCTCCTGCGGCAGAGGCGTGTGTGTCGTTCGATGTAAACCCAGCCGCAGTCGTCGGTACGGCCCGATACTCACTCCTGAAGGTCCGCAATGGCGCCGGTGCCTCGATCGGTCGCGTCGAGCTCACGGCTTCTGGAGCGCTATCGGTTCGCGCTGACGTGACTGGAACCCGTTTCTCGGTCACCGGGGCGCTGCCGTTCAACTCTTGGCACAGGTTGTCGCTCTGTGTCGGCGTCGGCAGCACCGGTTCACTTCGTCTCAGCGTCGATGGCGTCACCCGTGGTACCTGGACGACCAACACGGGTTCGCAGCCGATCACGATCGTGCAACTCGGCGACAACGACCCGCGCTCGGCCACAGTCAACTGGGACTCCGTTCAGGTAACCGGCGGCCTGCTGTAACGCCAGCGCGCTCAGTACCACTGGCCCCGGTCGAGCAGGACATCTTTGAGGACTTGGGGGCGATCGGTCATCAGTCCATCGACGCCGAGATCGAGTAGACGGCTCATTTCGACCGGATCATCGATCGTCCAGACGTGGACCTGATAACCACGCGTATGCGCCCGCTCGACGGTTCGTCGATTCACTACCGTGACGCGACCCATCTTGACCGGTACCTGAGCGAGTTGCCCACCCCACGGCACCTTCGTCCCGACTCGCAAACCGGCCATTTGAGCGGGTCCGAAACTGGTACATAACGCCGAACCGAACACCGCCCGAAGCCGACGCAGCCGACGATCGCTGAAACTGCCGAGGCAAACACGATCGAGGCAGTTCAGTCGGCGCAATGAGGCGATCAGCCCTGCGACTGCGCTGTCGGCCTTCGGGTCGATGTTCACGCGGGCGTTCGGAAAGGCCTCGAGAAGCTCCTCGAACAGCGGTATTGGCTCGCTCCCGCCAACCCGAGCGGCCGACACCTCACGCCAAGGCAATTGATTGATGATCCCTGGTCGATCGCAGGTCCGTGAAAGGTCAGGATCATGAAATGCGACCAACACGCCATCACTCGTAGCGTGCACGTCGGTCTCCAAATACGTATACCCGAGATCGACAGCGTGCTGAAAGGCCGGCATCGTGTTCTCAGGGTTATCGCTGGCACCCCCACGATGCGCATACGCAATCGGCCCAGGCCAATCAAGAAACGGATGCATAACGACCATCAGATGCTGCGGCCGGCTGCTTGCCAGTACTCATCTTTGAGGAGCCGCTTGTACAGCTTGCCCGTGGGATGGCGGGGGAGCTGCTCCCGGAAGTCGACTGTTCGCGGGCACTTCACGTCGGCCAACTGAGTACGGCAGAAGCGGATCAGTTCCCTCGCCAGCTCCGAAGCTTCCGACTCGTCAACCGGCATCGACACCGGCTGCACCACCGCCTTGACTTCCTCGCCGAAGTCGTCGTTCGGTACTCCAAACACCGCCACGTCGATCACCTTCGGGTGCGTCACCAAGACATTCTCGGCTTCTTGCGGGTACACGTTGACGCCTCCACTGATAATCAGGAACGACTTGCGGTCGGTGAGGAACAAGAAGTTGTCGGGGTCGAGATACCCGACGTCACCCAACGTCGACCAGCCGTTTGGATGACGCGAACCGGCGGTCTTCTCGGGATCGTTGTGATACTCGAACACGGCACCGCCTTCGAAGTAGACGGCGCCGATCTCGCCTTGCGGTAACTCGTTACCGTCGTCGTCGAGAATGTGGATCGCGCACCCGATCGGCATCCCGACGGTGCCCTCGTGAGCCATCCACATCGGACTGTTGCAGTACGTGAAACCGTTGCCCTCAGTCCCGGCGTAGTACTCGTGGATCACCGGCCCCCACCACTCGATGATCTGCTTCTTGACCGGCACCGGGCAGGGCGCAGCGGCGTGCACGACGCACTCGAGCGAGGACACGTCGTGCGCCGCGCGTGCCTCGGCCGGCAGCTTGAGTAAGCGGATGAACATCGTCGGGACAACTTGCGTATGGGTTGCCTGGTACTTCTCGATACAGGCGAGATACCACTCCGGATCGAAGTGCTCCATCACTACAACGGTCGCTCCGAGCGACACGGCGGCGAGGCAGAAACGCAACGGAGCGGCATGATAGAGCGGTGCCGGTGACAGGTACACGCTCGAATCGGTGAGCCCGAACAGCGCCGTCAACATGCCAGCCACTCCGGTGACGCGGGTCTCCAGGTGTTCGCCGGTCATCGCCGGCAGGACGCCCTTCGGGCGCCCCGTCGTTCCGGACGAATACAGCATGTCGCGCCCCGCTAGGCGACTATCCAACGGTTCGTCGGATTGCCTCCCCACTGCCGCCTCATACGACTCGTACCCGTTGATCACACCATCGAGCATCAATCGCAACGCAACGTCAGGTGTGGTGGCAATCAACTCGGCCGCCTGGTCCGCCTTGTACGCGGACGTGATGTACACCCGCGCTTCGCAGTCGTTGACGATGTACGTCAGCTCGTCGATCGTCAACCGAGACGAGGCTGCGGTGTAGATCAGCCCGGCGTATTCGCATCCCCACAGGATTTCGATCAACCGCTCGTGGTTTTCCAGACACAGGGCGACGTGATCACCAGGTTGCAGACCGACGGCGCGAAACAGCCGACTCAATCGGTTGGCACTCGCGTCGAGCTCGGAAAACGTCTGGCTCCAGCCACTCCCGGCCATAACTACGGCAGGTTTGTCGCCGTGTCGTTCGAGGTGGGTGCCCGGATACATGCTGGCGGACGGTAGCCGACGGTACCGTCATGACGTGGACCAGGCCAGCCGATCCGAGATCCAGACGCGGATCCAGCCCTTCGTGGCAGCAATCGCCGACGAGCAAGCCACGCTCGAATACTTGGCACTCACGATGTCGGCTGCACTCAACCCGTCGCTCGACATTCCGGAGGTGATCGCCAAGCTTGACAGGCTCGCCGCCGCATGTCCGATCCAAACGCCGACCCCATGGTATGTCGTCAAGTACCTCTGCGAGGACGCTGGGTTCACCGGCGATCACAAGAATTACCACAGCTGGCGAAACTCGTGCCTCGACCAGGTGATCGAACGCAGAATCGGGATGCCGATCACGCTGGTTGTGGTGTGTCTCGAGGTCGCTCGTCGGCTCGGGCAACGGTTGATCGGTGTCGGAATGCCCGGACACTTCCTGATCGGGAGCCCGATGGATACCGAATGGCTCGCCGATCCATTTCATGGATACAGCAGGCTCTCTCCGCTCGAATGTCAACAGCTGAGCAACCGAGTCAATCGATTCCGCTGGACCGATGCGTTCCTCACATACGGACCGAACCGGTGGATCATCGCCAGGATGCTGAACAATTTGAAGGCTTCGTGCGAACGTAGCAACGACCATGTGAGTCTCACCGTCGTGATGCAGATGCGTCAAGCGATGGCCGAGTTCGCCGGCGAGACCGACGATGCTCGGCGCTCACTATTCGTCCTCAACTGACCGGTTCACAACTGACCGGTTCACAACTGACCGGTTCACAACTGACCGGTTCACGGTGGTGCAGTCGCCGGCGGTCCTGGATTGTTTCCGACGCCCAGACACGTGAACGCTACGTAGTCCTGGATCCGCTCGGCGGGTGTCGCCCCGGGCAGCACACCCTCTTCGTCGAGCGCGCCAGGATCGAGCGGCGACAATTCCGGGCTGGACGAACTCGACGTTTCGGATGACGCCGCCGCCGATTCAGGAATCGACGGGATCGGCTCTCCCGTTCGCAACGAGGTCAAAATGGCGTTGAAATCGACCGCAATCGCTGAGGGGACGTCGTCCAGCAGGTCGGTGTACGTGTCGATGATCACCTGGTCCGGGTCGTCAGGCGGGTCGTCGGCAAGCCGCGCCGAGAGTTCGCTGATCGCCTCGCAGAACGGTGACGACCGCTCGGCGGGAACTGAGACCGGAATAGACTCTGGGGTGATCGCGTCCGCGCTTGACGGGCCGTCGCCCGAGCCGTCGCCGAATGACGAGCAACTGGTCGACGCGATCGCGGCGATCGTTGCCAATCCGATGCGATACACGACTCCCATGGCGTTGAGTGTGACAGGCGGGTAGGCGATTGTGGGTGCATCGTTTCGTACGCGCGTTGCTCACGTCGGTACGTTGCCTCGGTACGTTGCCTCGGTACGTTGACGGAATGAGTCTTGCCGAAACCGTTCTGACGACGGACGAAATGCGTGTATCCGATCTCGTCGATCAACTGCTCGCGGCCAACCCGCCGGCCACGACCGATGCCCGATCGTTCTGGGGCGCACAGTTCGATCTCGGGCTGGCATGGGTCCATTTCGACGTGGGCCATGGCGGACTCGGTGTGAATCCGAAGCTGCAGAGGTTGGTCAACGAGCGCGTGTACGCCGAGGGTGCCCCAAACCCGATCTTCCGCAATCCGATCGGGCACGGTATGACCGCACCGACGGTGCACGCCTGGGGGAGCGACGATCAGAAGCGGCGCTACTTGCGTCCATTGTTCGCGTGCGAGGAAATCTGGTGTCAACTGTTCTCCGAACCGGGCTCAGGGTCCGACTTCGCCGGATTGTCATCACGCGGCGTCCGTGATGGCGACGAGTGGGTGGTCAACGGGCAGAAGGTCTGGACGACGCTGGCGCATGTGTCTCGTTGGGGCCTGCTCGTCGTACGCACCGACTCCGAAGCCGTGAAGCACGCTGGTCTGACGGCGTTCGTGGTCGACATGCTCGATCCGACTGTCGACGTCCGTCCGCTCCGTCAAATGACCGGAGAGGCCGAGTTCAACGAGGTCTACTTCACCGACACCCGGATTCCTGCCGCCGAGTTGCTTGGCCAACCTGGCGATGGCTGGCGAGTCTCACTGACGACCCTGATGAACGAGCGCGTCTCGATCGGTGGCGCGATTCCGCGCAAAGGTTCTGGTCCGATCGCAGAGTTGGTTGCTGCGTGGCAGGCAATTCCAGCCGACGATCGTGACCTGGCCTCACTCGATGCGGTGATGCAACTCTGGATTCGAGCCGAAGTGTGGCTGCTCACCAACATTCGGGCCAACTCCAGTCGGAAGAAGG
>JANMTV010000019.1:0-21572 GCA_031390905.1 Ilumatobacteraceae bacterium
ACGCGATTGCGCCCAGATTGGGTCGGTGACCGAATGTGACGGTTGGGTGGCGATAGCCTCGTGACGCCCCTCGGGCATTCCCATGATCCGCTTAGAAAATGTCACCAAGAGTTACTCGTCCGAGGTCGTCGCACTCCGCGATGCCAGCTTCGACATTGCCAAAGGCGAGTTCGTGTTCCTCGTCGGGCCGTCTGGCTCGGGCAAGAGCACGCTGTTGCGACTGCTCAACCGACAGGATCGCCCTGAGCGTGGGGCCGTGTGGGTTGCCGGCCGCAACATCATCGACATGCCGCCCAGTCGCGTGCCGCACCTGCGCCGGAACATCGGCAACGTCTTTCAGGATTACAAGCTGCTGTCCAACAAAACCGTGTTCGAAAACGTCGCATTCGCTCAGGAAGTGATCGGGAAACCGAAACACGTGATCCACCAGCAAGTACCGGCTGTGCTCGATCTAGTCGGGCTTGGTGGCAAGGAAGACCGCTTCCCGCACCAGCTTTCTGGCGGCGAGCAGCAACGCGTGTCAGTCGCACGTGCATTCGTCAACCGGCCGCTGATTCTGCTGGCTGACGAGCCGACCGGCAACCTCGACCCGGCGACCGGTGAAGGCATCATGCGGCTGCTCGACCGGATCAACAAGACCGGAACGACGGTTGTGATGGCGACCCACGATCAGCGGATCGTGAATACGATGCGCAAACGCGTGATCCAACTCGACCGTGGCGTGATCGTGCGTGACCAGGCAAGAGGTGTGTACGAGTAATGCTGTCCCGACTTCGATACACACTCCGCGAGACGTACGCCAGCTTCGAACGAAATGTCACGCTGACCGTCGCGGCGATCATCACGGCTGCCGTGTCGTTGCTGATCTTCGGACTCACGCTGCTGATTCAGCACGGTTTTGACAACCTGCTCAAGCGTTGGGAAGGCGGCGTCGAAATGATCATCTTCGTCAACGCCGGCACCCAGCAGGAGGGGCTCGAGTTCATCGAACAGAACCTCAACGATCAGGTCGATACGTCGATCAAGACATGGTCGTACTGCGACGTCCAGTGCTCGCTGCTTGATGCCGATGTCGTGCTCGCCGGCGACCCGACGACGCGCGAGTTGCTGGACGAGAGCAACATCCCGACACTGTTCAAGATCGTGCCGACGGACGGCACCGATGTTGCGGTGCTACGCGGCCTCAAAGACACGTACGCCGAATTTCCGAGCGTCAACAATGTCACGCTTGCGGAAGATCAACTCGAGCTGATCAGCAAGCTGCAAGGGTTCGTGAGTACATACACGACCGCCCTCTGGATCGCGCTCATGTTTGCCTCAGGCCTCTTGATCTGGAACACGATTCGGACCGCCATGTTTGCCAGACGCCGAGAGATTGAGGTCATGAAGCTGGTCGGTGCGACCGACTGGTTCATTCGTGTCCCGTTTATGTTGGAGGGTCTGATTCAGGGGGTCCTCGGTGGCGTTGCCGCGGTTGGCGCGATGCTGTTCGTCAACTGGCGTTGGACTCAAGGCGTGGAAAGCTTCCCTGACTCATCGGGCATGACGGCTCTGGTGGTGATCGACGGCTATCAGTGGACCGTGGCGATCGTGATTCTCGTGTTTGGCGCGCTCGTCGGGATGATCGGATCCGGCATTGCGGCCTCTCGATTCCTGGATGTCTAGGTACCACGCTCTACGGTCGGCTCATGGCTGACTATTCACAAATCGCATACTCCGTTGCCGATCATGTCGGTGTGATCACGTTGTCGCGGCCAGAGCGCATGAATGCGTTTACGGACACGATGCGACTGGAGTTGCTCGACGTGTTCGATCGGACGGACGCTGACGACGCCGTTCGTGCCGTGATCATGACGGGGGAGGGGCGGGCGTTTTGTGCTGGTGCTGACCTCGGCTCTGGAGGGGCAACGTTCGCCCGCGGTGGGAGCAACGTCCAGACGGAAGCTGGCGTGCCGCGTGACGGCGGCGGGATGGTGTCGTTGCGGATCTACGAGTCGCACAAACCGATTATCGGTGCCTTCAATGGTGCAGCCGTAGGTGTTGGCGTCACGATGACATTGCCGATGGACATCCGGATCGCCAGCACGTCGGCGCGGTTCGGCTTCGTGTTCGCCCGACGCGGCATCGTCCCCGAAGCAGCCTCGAGTTGGTTTCTGCCACGCATCGTGGGAATCAGCCAGGCCCTCGAATGGAGTTACTCTGGGCGCGTATTCGGTGCCGAGGAGGCGCTCGCCGGCGGTCTGGTGCGCAGCTTGCACGAACCGGACGAGTTGATGTCGGCAGCACACGCGATCGCCGCCGAGATCGTCGAGTACGCGGCACCCGTATCGGTCGCCCTGACACGCCAGATGATGTGGCGGATGCTCGGTGCCGGTCATCCCATGCAAGCGCATCAGGTCGATAGCCGGGCGATTCTCGAACGTGGTCGCAGCGCCGACTCGCACGAGGGAGTCATCAGCTTCCTCGAGAAGCGCCCGGCGGCCTACACCGACAAGGTCAGCGACGGGTTACCTGACGTTTTTCCCGGCTGGCAAGACCCCGATTTCTCCTGAATTGGGTTGATCTACCTGGTGATCATGTTTGATGACGCCATCTACCGGGCATGGTGTGGCATATGACACACCGCGTATCAGGAATGTCTCAAGTTCCTCAGTGTTAAATCCGATACAAAGATCGAAGTGCTTGCGAACCATCGCAGCCAAGACGGAGCGACTGATGACCACCTTGCTGAACGAGACAATCGAAACCGGAGATGTGATCGAGATCGAGATCGACGGCAACGTCATCAGCGCACTCGTGCTGTTGGCGGCCGACGAGGCAGTGATCCTCGACGCGTGTGATGGTTCCACGCCGTTCGTCCTCAAGCGTGACGAACTGGTGAATTACCGCAAGTTCGTCCCAACATTCTGACACCTGTCAAACCTTCCCCCCAATAGGCTGGGCACCGTGACTTCCGAGTCCACGGTGCCCAGTCTGTTTTTTCGTGTTGGTGGCATGTCGTTCTTCGAACGGTTGGTTGATGCGTTCTACGCGTGCGTCGCTGACGACGAAGTGCTGACGCGTCTGTATCCCGAGTATCCGGACTTCACCGGGGCGCGGCACCGGCTGACCCTGTTCCTCGTCCAATACTGGGGAGGTCCAACGACGTACTCCGACGAGCGTGGGCATCCGCGGCTACGGATGAGGCATTTCCCGTTTCATATCGGGTCGGTCGAGCGCGACCACTGGTTACAGCACATGACGACTGCCGTCGCTCAGGTGTGTGCCGATCCGGCCGTTCCTGATGGAGTCGCGGCTGAGTTGATCGCCTACTTCGTACCAACCGCCGAGCACCTCCGCAACGACACTGGACTGCCGATCACGTCGGCCGCATTTCGAAAGGGCTGATCAGAGGTGTACGCGCTGCTCGGCCACAACGGGGCAGGCAAATCATCGACCGTCGAGATCTTGGAGGGGCACCGAACCCAGTCATCCGGGTCGGTGTCGGTGTTGGGGATCAATCCGTCCACCGCAGGGCGGGAGTTGCGTGACCGAATCGGCATCGTGCTCCAGTCGTCGGCGGTCGAGCCGCAACTCACCGTTCGTGAGGCGTTGCGGTTCTATGGGTCGACCTACCGCAAGCGGCGCGTAATCGATGACGTGATCGAGTTGATCGGGCTGACTGACAAGTCGGATGCTCGAATCGGAACACTGTCCGGCGGGCAGAAATGCCGGCTCGACCTGGGCTTGGGGATCATCGGCACACCCGAGGTGCTGTTCCTCGACGAACCGACGACCGGGTTCGACCCTGCTGCTCGTCGTCAAGCGTGGCAGCTGATCCAACAGCCGGCGGCATCTTTCCCCTGAAACCGTTCGTCAACGCCTTCCAGAACACGCTCAACCCACTCGTCGAATCGCCGGGATTCAGCTGGGTCAACCTCGCAGTTGTCGCCGCCTGGGGTGTCGGCGGCGCGATCCTGGCCCGCAAAACGTTCAAGTGGGAGCCGCCCGTCCATTTCGCCCGCCCGTCGAGGCGCCGGCGATCTCAGGCGAGCGCGTAGCAGGCGACTGCTGCTGCGGCAGCGGCGTTGAGGGAGTCGACGCCTGATGCCATCGGGATCCTGACTGGGGTGCTGATCGCCATGATTTCGTCGCTGAGGCCACCCCGTTCCGAGCCGATCAGGATCGCTCGTCGACCTGTTGGCTTGACGTCGCGGATGTCGATTGCGAGCGGATCAGGCGTCAGCGCGAACAGTTCGAGCTCTTCTGCATCTGCGAGGTCGGCGATCAACGTGTTGGTGCGGCCATGGGGGAGTGTGAACACGTTGCCCATCGCCACTCGGGTTGATCGCCGAGACAACGGGTCGGCGCTGGTGTTGTCCAACAGGAGCCCATCCCAACCGAACGCCGCAGCGTTGCGGACGATCGAGCCGATGTTGGCAGGGTTGTCGACGCCCTCGGCGACGACGAGACGCCGACAACGCGTGATCAGTTCCATCGCGCTGAGCCGGGCGGGTCGATAGAACAGGGCCACGATCGGATGTGGCAGTCCGAGGCCTCCGACGAAACGACGGATGTCGTCGCCGCCGACGAACACGTCGGTTCCGGCCTCGACCAGCCGACGCGCAACCGCGGGGAGCCTCTCGCTGTCAGCCAGCGCCAAGTACGGTCGACAGCCGGCATCGAGTGCCCGCTCGACCACGAGGTCGCCTTCTGCGAGGAACAGGCCCGCGCCGGCGTTGTCTCGCTTATCGGCTCGGCTGGCGAGGCCGCGTTCGTTGAGCCGGAACTCGGCGATCCGCTCGTCGTCGGATCGATCCACAGCGATGAAGCTCGCCATCAGTAGAAGTACGGGAACGGCGACCAGTCGGGTGATCGCTTCTCCAGGAAGGCGTCGCGTCCCTCGGTCGCTTCGTCGCTGGCATAGGCCAGCCGGGTTGCCTCGCCGGCGAATATCTGCTGACCGACGAGGCCGTCGTCGATCAGGTTGAACGAGTACTTCAACATTCGCTGAGCGGTCGGGCTCTTCCCGCAGATCTCGCGAGCCCACTGCAGGGCCGTCGTCTCCAACTCTGCGTGCGGCGCGACGGCGTTGACGGCGCCCATCTCGAACATTTGTTGGGCGGTGTACTCGCGGCCGAGAAAGAAGATCTCGCGGGCGAACTTCTGACCAACCTGACGGGCGAGGTAGGCCGAGCCGAAACCGCCGTCGAAGCTGGCGACGTCGGCGTCGGTCTGTTTGAAGCGGGCGTGCTCCGCACTGGCGATCGTGAGGTCGGCGACGACGTGCAGGCTGTGCCCGCCGCCTGCCGCCCAACCTGGCACGACGCAGATCACGACCTTCGGCATGAAGCGAATCAAACGCTGACACTCAAGGATGTGCAGGCGACCGGCGCGTCCCTTGTCGATCGTGTCGGCCGTCTCTCCCGCCGCGTACTTGTAGCCCTCCTTGCCGCGAATCCGCTGATCGCCACCTGAACAGAACGCCCATCCACCGTCCTTTGGTGACGGGCCATTGCCAGTCAGCAGGACGCATCCCACATCGGTTTGCATGCGAGCGTGATCGAGTGCGATGTACAACTCGTCGACGGTATGCGGCCGGAAGGCATTGCGAATCTCGGGCCGGTCAAAGGCGATCCGCACCGCACCCACCTCGTTGGCCCGATGGTAGGTGATATCGGTGAAGTCGAAACCTGGAACCTGGGTCCACAAACCTGGGTCGAAGATCTGGGAGACAGCCTGACTCATCTGCCCATGATGGCCGCTACGGTTCCGCCGTGCCACATGCGCTGACGATCGTTCCTGTCGAAGGGTTGCCGGAGATCGAATCTGGCGATGACATCGCCGCTCTCGTCGCCGATCGGTTCGACCTGCTCGACGGTGACATCGTGGCGATCACCTCGAAAATCGTGTCGAAAGCCGAGGGCTGCTCGATCGAGTTGGCTGATGTACTCCCCTCCTCGTTCGCGACCGAGTGGAGTCGACGATGGGAGAAGGACGCCAGGGTTGTCGAGATCGTGCTGCGTGAATCAGTGCGAATCGTACGCCAGGTCGGCCCAGTCTTGATCACCGAAACGCGGCACGGCTTCGTGTGCGCCAACTCCGGTGTCGATCAATCATCGAGCGGAGCGTCAGACCGGGCGCTCACACTCCCGGCCGACTCTGATCAGTCGGCCCGTCGCGTCCGAGAGACGTTCCGCCAACGCGGTGTCAATGTCGCCGTCGTGATCACCGATACGTTCGGTAGGCCATGGCGTGAAGGTCAGACCGACATCGCCATCGGTGTTGCAGGGCTCAACCCCTTGCTCAGTTACATCGGCCAGTCAGACCCTCACGGTCATGAGTTTCGGGTCCAGGAGATCTGCGTTGCCGACGAGATCGCGGCTGCTGCCGAACTGGTCAAGGGAAACACCAGCCGCGTGCCGGTGGCGGTCGTACGCGGCTACCCCTGGGAGCCGGACGACACCGCCACGATGCGACCAGTGATCCGCGACTCGAGCCGCGATCTGTTCAGATGAGCGGGTCGGGACGGCCGATCGCGGTCGTGATCGTCTGCCACGCCAGGTCGACCTGAGCGGGTGTCAGCGTTAGCCGATCCAACGAGGCGGTCCAGTCGGTGAGCGACCGACCGTCTACGGCGATCGCTCCCGGGACGACATCGACCGACGGTGCATTGCCGTCGTCACCAATCCCCCAGTGGATCGTGACGAGCTGATCGCTCGTCATCGCGCAATGTCGCAGCGCGTCGTCGACCCCGCCACGCAAGATCGCTGCACCGGCGATCTCGTGTGCAGTCGGCTTGTCCATGCGTGCGGATGGAAGCGCCTCCATCGAGGTTTGCACGGCGAACACGCCGGCCGGACCGATCAACACGTGCTCGACACCGCCAAGCTTCTCGTCGGTGATTTCATAAATTACTCGCCACGGCGGTGCCGGCAGTCCGCGCAACGCTCCACTGGTCAGGCGTGCTCCGGACTTGGTCGCGTTCTCGACGCCGGCAGCGCTGCCTCCGGCTTTCAGCCGCTTGGCCCACACGAAGGCGGCGGGCGCGGCGATCCCGAGCAGGACAAGAGGGATGATGATCCCAGGCCCGATCGAGGCAGCAATCACGCTAGTACTGAGTCGCATCAAGGAAAGTTTCGCAGGTTTACGGGGTCACTTCGATGATTGCCTGCATGTCGTGCTTGGTCAGGTGGTCGTCGAAGTCGCATGCCAGGCGGTACAGCCCGGGTTGCTCGAATGTGACGACGACCTGCAGCGACTTTCCTGGTGCGACGATGTCGGCGAAACCGAGCGTGCTGCTGCGAGCATCCGTGACTCGGAAATTGTGGGCCAGTTGACCGGCGTTGAGCATTTCGAACGTCACGCGGTCGCCGACTTGAATATCGATCGGTTCCTCGGCGACGAACTCGTATTTGTCGGTGCTCGTCTCATTCGAATCAAGGGCACGTAGGTGCAGCGTGTACTCACGAGTCGCTGCGGACCCCGTGCCACCGCAACCGTATGACGCCAACAGCACGAGGGGGAGCAACCAATCCGATCGCATACACCAATTACACCGTGACCGTGTCAGTACCGGTAGAGGCTTTAGGCAGTCAGATTGGTGGCGATCGACTGTTCGCTACGGAGTCGACCGGTGAGATGAACGAGCAGGTTCCACGCCATCTCAGGGTTCTTCTTTACGATCGTCTTGAACTCACATGCGCTGAGCGTTGCAGCGACGACCGGAGTCACGGTCGTAACCGTCGCCGTTCGTGGGCCGCCATCGATCAACGACATTTCACCAAAGAATGTGCCGGGTCCCAATGGGAACTTCTTGCCCTTGCGCTCGACGACTGCCTCCCCGCTCAGGATCAAGTGGAATCCGACACCGCTGTGGCCCTCGGCGACGACACGGTGGCCGGCATCGTGCTGCACGATCTTGACGAGTTCCCAGATTCGAGCGAGATCTTTCTGCGACATCCCTGCGAACATCGGCACGCCCTGAAGTCGTGCGATGCCGTCCTTCTTGCTAGTCACGGTTGTGCCCCCTGTCGGTCCAGTTGCGAGAGCAGATGGTACTCGTTAGCGCAGGTCCACGGCGACTGATTGGAACACGGGAATTCAGTCGGCCGCGGTCCAGGCCAACGAAGTGTCACCGCGATAGGCGAGTTCGACTCGATCACCGACCGACGCGCGATGGTCGCCCTGGTGACGCACGACCAACATCGCGCCGTCGCTGGCGACGACTTCGTATCGCACATCGTGACCGAAGTACTCCACACGGGCGACGACACCGTGAGTGCCCGGCCCGACGATCGACAGCGACTCGGGACGGACGAGTAGATCGACGTTTCCCGCGGTCGGTGAGCGAAGGGCGATCGGTCCGACCGACGTCAAGGCGGTTGTCCCATCAGCAACGCCGCGGACGAGGTTGGCTTCGCCCACAAAGCGAGCCACCCACGGATTCGTGGGGCTGCGGTACAGGTCTTCCGGGCGGCCGACTTGTTCGATCACGCCGCCTCGCATCACGGCGACAGCATCGCCGAGCGCGAATGCCTCGTCCTGATCGTGGGTGACGAACACGGCAGTGACGCCGATCTCGGC
This sequence comes from Ilumatobacteraceae bacterium, assembly GCA_031390905.1. Lineage (GTDB taxonomy): Bacteria > Actinomycetota > Acidimicrobiia > Acidimicrobiales > Ilumatobacteraceae > Ilumatobacter. The sequence continues at coordinate 8,566 of JANMTV010000019.1, forward strand.
CAAGATCGTCGCGACTTCGGTTCGAAGCTGTACGCGCAGCGACGCATCGAGGGCCGAGAACGGCTCGTCGAGTAGCAGGACGCCCGGTCGGGGCGCCAGCGAGCGGGCCAGCGCGACGCGTTGCTGTTGTCCACCTGACAGCGAACCTGGCCGACGATCGGCGACGTCGTTGAGTTCGACGAGATCGAGCATCTCGTCAACCCGCCTCACACGCGCTGAACGCTCGAGCGACCGCAGCCCGAAACCAATGTTGTCGCGGACGGTGAGGTGAGGGAACAGCGCCGGATCTTGGAACACCATCCCCAGATTGCGACGCTCGGGTGGCACCCAGGTCGATTCGTCGCTGACCACCTGTTGTCGCAGCCAGATTGCGCCGGAGCGCGGTCGTTCGAGACCGGCAATGGCTCGTAGCAGGGTCGTCTTGCCGCACCCTGACGGCCCGAGCAGGACAGTCGTCGAGCATGCCGGAACCGTGAGTGACACGTTGTGGACGACGTCGGGGGTTTCGCCGTAGCCGATCGTCACGTGGGCGAGGCTGACGTCAACATTGTCGACCTCAAGCACTCTGCGCTACCACCCGTCGCAGCACCAGGAACCACGTGAGCACACCTGACACCGTAACCAGCATCAGCGAGGCTGCTGCCGCATCGGCGTAGAACCCCTCCTCGAACGCCGACCAGACCTCGGTTGCGAGGGTTCGGAACCCGATCGGTGACAGCAGCAAGGTGGCCGGCAGTTCTTTGAGCACGGCCAGCATGACGAGTCCCCCGCCGGACATGAGTCCTGTCCTCATCACCGGCAGGTCGATGTGAAGCAGGCGACGGACGGCCGATCGCTCCAGCAGTCGAGCCGAGTCTCGCAACACCGCGGATACTGCTCGGGCGGCGTCCTGCGACGATCCAAAGGCGAGGCTGCCGAAATGGATGACGTAGGCGAGGGCGAGTACGGGAATCGTCTGGTACAGCGCATTGATTGCGGGAGTGTTGAGGGTGAGCACTGCCAGTGCGAGGGCGATCACGATCCCGGGAAGGGCGAAGCCACCGACGATCGCCAGGCCTGCCAACCGTGACACGGCGTCGCCTCGACGAACGGTGCGGGCGGCGACTGGCGCCACGATGCCGAGCGTCACCACAGCGGCACCGAGCCCCATGATTGCACTGTTGCCAGTCGGTGTGAGCAGATCGCCGATGTCGATCCGACCATCTCGAAGCCCGCGGCCCGCCCACACGAGGAGGCTGGAGAGCGGCGCAACGACACTGATTCCGGTGACAAGTCCGCATCCAAGCAACGCCGGAATCTGACCGAGACCCAAGTGATGGCGCTTTGCGACTCGGATCGTTTGCACCGTGTCAGGCTCGATATCGCCGACGACCGTTCGACTGAGCAGGAGTGCAGTTGCTGCCAGAGCGAGCACGAGTGCGGCGGCGGTAAACGACGTCGCTCGGTCTGCCTGCCGAGTGGCGAAAATGACACGGGTCAGCGTGTCGTAGCCAAGCAGTTGTACCGCACCGAAGTCGGAGACGACATAGAGGAATACGATCAACCCGCCACCAATCACAGCTGCCCGAACGTGTGGCACGGTGATCCGGATGAACGAATCCCACGGCGATGCACCGAGTAACCGAGCGCTCTCGTCGAGGCTTGGGCGCAGCGTCGCCAGACGGGCGCTGACCGGCATCAACACGAAGGGGTAGCTGAAGGCGGTCAACAGCATCCAGGCCGGCCCAAGCCCACGAAATCGTTGTGGAGGGTCGAGACCGACGAATTCGAGCGCCGACGTCAGGAATCCGTCCGGTGAGAGACCAGCCAGAAAGGCGGTTGCCCCAACGAACGACGGCAATACGACGGGAAGGATCAGGACGACCCGCCACCACGACCGTCCCGCCAGATCGGTTCGCATCAACAACCAGGCCAACAGTGTTCCGAGGACCATTGCTGAACACGACACGAGCGTCGCCAGTAGCAGGGTTCGCCATGCCGGTGCGATGAGGTCGTCGAACTGGGCGGTCGACGTTCGATCCGCGGTGATCGCCCGCCACAGCACAAACAACATCGGACTGGCGAAGAGCAATCCGATCGACCCCGTGAGGATCTGTTGCGCCCGAGTCGACGTCGTCACCGGCGTTCCAACTGGATTAGCCGTCGAGTCCGGCGTCGGTGATCATTTGGCGCGTGCCGGCGAGGCCGTCGCCGAGTTGATCGAAGTCGATCCCGCCGACATCTTGAAACGTCAGCGGCGGGAGATTCTGAGGAGGTGCGACACCAATCGCCAACGGATACTCGTAGGTCTGTTCGGCGAAGTACGCCTGGCCGGACTCGCTCAGCAGGAACGTGATCAGTTCGGCCGCTTGTGTGGGGTGGTCTGAACCTTTCACGATCGCCGCCGCAGTGACGATCAGCAACGACCCAGGATCGCCTTCGGCGAACAGGTGATTTGCGGTCGTCTGAGACGGGTCCTCGGCAAGGGCGCGGTAGTTGTAGTAGTGGTTGACGAGTCCTACCTCGATCTCGCCCCGCGACGCGGCCGCCACAATCGCCGTGTTGTTCTCGTACGTCAACGGATCATTGGCGGCAATCCCCGCAAGCCACTCAGCTGTCGCTTCGTCTCCTTCCGACACACGCATCGCGGTCACGAAGTCCTGAAATGAACCGTTCCCCGGAGCGATCCCGATCTGACCTTTCCACTGTTCGTCCGTGAGTTCGAACACGGAACTGGGAAGTTCGGTCTCGGCGAGCACGTCGGTGTTGTAGACGAGTACGCGCTGGCGACCGCTGAAACCGACCCACCGGCTGTCGTCGTCTCGCACCTCTGACGGTACCAATCCGAGCACCTCGTCAGGGACTGATTCGAGCACGCCTAACTGGTCGAGGTATCCGACGGATCCTGGACTTTGCGACAAGAACACGTCGACGTCGGTTCGACCTGCAGCTTGCTCTTCTTCGATCAAGAGGGCGAGGTCGGCAGATTGGCCATACTTGACCTCAACCTTGATGCCAGTCGATTCGGTGAACTCCTGAAGGATTGGAGCGATCAGGTCCTCAGTTCGCCCCGAATAGATCGTCACCGAATCGGCGCTTCCGCTGCATGCGTAAAGCCCGGCGGTTGTGAGCGCCGTGGTGAGCGCTGTGGTTACGAGCACGGTCACTCCGAACGCTCCTGTCCGTTGAAATAGCATGCTGCTCACGATACATACACACGCCTTGATTCGGAATATTAGGTATGGTTAATAAAACTTGGTAGCCTCGACAGCGGCCTGTCGCCGTTCGCCTTCGGCGCTCGACGTTGGCGCCACTGTTGCGGGCTTGGTCGATGTGCATTAAGGTTCCCTTACAGTACTGGGTAGGCTTGATGACAATCCCGCGAGAACAGTAAGGAGTGGCGGTTGGCAATCGTGTGTCATTGCGTAGTCGTGCGTGAACGTTCAATCGTGCGGGCGATTCGCCACGGAGCCTCGACGGTGGCTGACGTGAAGGCCGCCTGCGGTGCGGCAACGATGTGTGGCGGCTGTGAGCCGACCGTTTGCGATCTGCTGACACGACATGCCCACTCGCCGCATTCGGCTCGTCAGTTTACCGAGTCCTTGAATTCGGTCTAGTGTCGGTCTGATGCAGGGAGACCCGGGAGTCATCGGAATTCTGAACGACGTACTGGCCGCCGAGTTGACGGCCATCAACCAGTACTTCATCCACGCCAAAATGTGTGATAACTGGGGTTTCGTACGCCTCGCCGACTACGTCAAACATGAGTCGATCGACGAGATGAAGCACGCTGACGCTGTGATCGAGCGGATTCTGTTCCTCGACGGCCTTCCGAACATGCAGCGGCTCAACCCGGTGACCATCGGGGAAACCGTGCCCGAACAGTTTGCGCTCGACGTGAAACTCGAATATGCGGCGGTCGAGCGGCTCAACGCCGGGATCGAGGCGTGCGTGGCCGCATCCGACAACACCTCGCGAGCGTTGCTTGAAGGGATCCTCGTTTCGGAGGAGGAGCACATCGACTGGCTAGAGGCTCAGATCGAAGCGATTCGGCAAGTCGGCGACGCCAACTACCTTGCGCAGCAGCTCACATGACGGCAATCGCAATGTCGACCGCCGGTGAGCATCATCCGGCATTCGAGGAGTATTGCGAGTGTATTTTCGAACTTGCGGAGGATGATGTCGAGCTGATCCAGGCACGAATCGCCGAACGCCTGCTCGTCAGTCGACCTGCCGTCAGCGAAATGATCAAGCGCCTCGCGGCCGAGGGCTTGATCACCAATAGCCGCGTGATTGCGCTGACTGCCGAAGGACGCATTCTGGCAGAGCGAGTGGTTCGTCGACATCGCCTGGCGGAACGGTTCCTCACCGACGTCTTGAAGTTGTCGTGGGCCGAAGCGCACCACGAGGCCGGCAAGTGGGAACACATCATCAGCCCTCACGTCGAGGACGCCATCGATGCGTTGCTCGGGTCGCCCACGACATGCCCGCACGGCAACCCGATTCCAGGGTCCGATTACGTGGAGTCCTCGGCCTACCCGCTGAGCCAACATGCGGTCGGCGTCTCGTTCATGGTCAGCCGGATTCCCGAGGAATTGGAGTTCACCCCTGGCCTGTTGGAGTTTCTCGAGGAAAATTCGCTGCAGCCCGGCGTGTCAGGGGTCGTGACGGCAGTTTCGCCGGATGGCACGCTGACGATCGAGATCGCTGGGCGCCATGTCGGCGTCGGCCAGTTCGTGAGCGAGCGTATTCTCGTCACGCTCTGATCGAGGGTGGAGGTCGAATGGTCGACAACCGCAGGCGACCATCACCCCGAACACCTCGATGATGCCACTACCCCAACACCACCTGCAGCCGGTCTCGCCGCCCATCTCATCCGGCCGAGAGCGCTACCGCTGTCAGATCGACAACCTCGAACTCCAACAGCGAGGCGTGCATCGCAGCAGGTTGGGTATCGCCGGCCGGTGACTGGGCATGTCCATGACGGAAGGCGTCACTCGCTACCCAACGCTGGAATGCTTCATCATCCGCCCAGTGGGTCACAACGAAGTAGCGCTCCTCTCCGCCGACCGGTCGGAGTAACTCGAAACCCTCGAATCCGGGCATTCCCTCGACGAGCCGGGCTCTGTCAGCGAAACGGCGTTCGAGGGCCGCCCCCTTGCCCTCTGCGACGGTAATTGCGTTGATCTTGACAACTGACATGGTTGGCTCCAAACGTAGGTGGTTGAATCGGCGATTCGTTCAAGGGCACCGGTTGGCGCTTTCGGTTACCCCGTCCAGCAATTCCTCGACGAGGCATGCTCCCATCGCCCAGGCCGCAAGCTCGTCGATACGCGATGCAACAGCGCAGTGCTCGGAGGTGAGCTGTACGACAGCCACCCCGAGTTCGAGGTCCGGCTTGGCGACGACCGAGATTGATCCGTGCGGTAGATCAACGGGGCATTCGGAGAACAATGCCGTAATCCGTTCGTGCGAAAGCAGCGTGGAGAACCAGCGTTCATCGGCTCCGCCCGGATGACGTCGTTGGTAGAGCCCCCCACCGATGTCGTTGAGGCCGCCGACCACTTCGATCGTGGCGACCGAGCCCGTCAGCGTCTGGCGTCCGATCCGCTGCTCGGTCAGCAGGGCGGACCGGAGTTGGCACGGTGTGAGTCGGGCGTCGAGCCGGTTGGACGCCACGATGTACTGCTCGGTATCGCAGAACGTGATCCGCAGGGCGACCCCGGGAACCATATGCGCCAGCGTGGCCGCCAGCCGGACTTGATCGGTCAGTTTCACAGGCAGGAGACTAGATGTTAAGGACGCTTAACACAAATTGAAAATGGGACTTTCTGAAACCGGCTTCCGTCGGGACGTGGCCGGGATCACGAGCGGGCTGTTTGTCACAGGGTCCGAGATGACGACACATTCCAGGCCGAACACATCGGCGACCAGTTGGGGCGTCACGATCGTGAATGGGTCGCCCGAAGACCGTCAAGAAGTACGCAGCCGATCTTTGGTCGCAGTAGGGGCGCCAATGTCCGCAGCAGCGTCGACTTACCACACGCATTGGAACCTACGCCGACCGTGATCTGACCGTCAGGGATCTCGAGCGTCAGATTGTCGACCAAGCTGTGGAAGCCGGAGTACTGGCCAGACACGTCGGGTCTTGCCACACTCGGCGCCTCGCTCCATGATCAACTCCATCTCGTGGATGTCACGGCCGACGACGTCGACGCCGACCTCGAAGCCGCCAATTGCGACCTGTACTGAGCCCCAGCGGCGGTCGGGCGGATCAGGCTCCCTGAGGGACCATGTCGTGTTCCGCAAGAATCCACGGTTGGCCAAACGGGCGGTATGGCTCGACGCTGAGATCGATCGATGGATCGATCAGCCTGGCAGCAGGTCGACCGTTGAGCGACACGAAGACGTCGACGTACACGGCGACCCCGATTCCCTCTTTGCTGTGTCGAGCGGCGAGCGTGTGGGCAGTCTGGCGGATCAACTCGGGGTCGCTGGCCATGACTTTCCACTGCAGTGGCGTGTACAGCCGACTCGCCGACTCGATTGTGACAACGCCCGTGTTCCAATCGACGATTCGGTACTCGACGTCGACTCCCTTCTCGGTCAACAGGACGTTCCAGGCGAATCGATAGCCCTCACCGGTCCACTCGGCATCACCCGGAATCAGCCATGCCCTGGTGGGAATTGCCAACATCAGGGCAACCCACACCGCACCCGCCAACGTGGTGAGGCGGCGCCGACGGCGCGACGGAGGCGTGGTCGAGGTGCTGGTCGAGGTGCTGGTCGAGGTGCTGGTTTGCTGTGGAGTGGAACGGAGTCGTGCGACCACACGTGTCAACCAATCCGGTTCGAAGAAGATTGTGGTTGCACCGATCATCAACCACGGGAACACCCCGATCGGAAAGAGCAGCCAGGTGCACACATGAAACGCGACGACTGTCACCCAGGCCGCTGCGCGACTTCGCCTCCAGAGCAGGAAGGCGACAATCGTGCAGTCGAATAGTGCGCCGGCCCAACTCAGCGCCACGGCAGTTCCAGACCGTTCGAGCAGGTTGCCGAACAGTGGGATGTCGGATCTCGCCGGTAGCCAGAGTTTGAGCGGCAGCCCCTCGAGCCAGTCGTGATCCAACTTGGCGATGCCCGCAAACGCGTACACAATTCCGACTTGGAACCGAATGAGCCAGACCCAACCGTTGGTAGTCCTCTGTGATGTAGGTCTGATGGCGAAGCAGGTTGCGCTCGGCGCGACGATCAGGAGTAGCCCGGCAAGTGACATGAACCAGTAATGGTTGAGATAGGTCGACGCTTCGATCAACTCGATCCACCCAAATCCGATGACGAATACCCCGGCCGCCAGTCGTGTGTGGTAACCGACGGCGATCGCCGATGCTGCGATCGCCACGACGACCACGAGTGCCCGCATCCCAGGGAGTCCGGGAGATGGCACCCAATCCATGTAGGGGTAGTGCAGGTGCGTTTCGGGTTCGACGTACAGGCGTTCAATCCAACCGTATGCCACCAGTCGGATCATGCTCACAACGCCGACAACACCGAAGATGATCCGGAACCCAGCCAGCGACGAACCGCTGGCAGGAGCCTGCAATTTTGCCCCGAGCTTGATAAGCCGACCTAACATCTGATAGTTAGTGTGCACTATGAGAAGCAATATGCGGGCATACCATGGCGTGGTTTCATTTGTCTCGGTGATCGTTCTCACGCTGTCGGCGTGTGGCGACGACTCGACCGTTGAGAGTAGCGACTCGGATACGACCGAGCCAGCAGACTCGGGCGCTGCTGGCGAGCAATTCTTGGCGGTCGCCACAACCTACGCCGATCTCGTCGCCGGCAGCTACGCAGCCTCGATCGAATCGGCCACCGTGATGCAGGGCGCGATCACCGCGTTTCTCGCCGACCCGACTGACGCCGCGCTGGCTGCTGCAAAGGACGCATGGCTGGCCGCCCGCGACGATTACAGCCCCACCGAGGCGTTCCGCCTCTACGACGGTCCGATTGACGACCCGGAAGACGGCCCCGAAGGCAAACTCAACGCCTGGCCGATGGACGAGGCGTACGTCGACTATGTCGACGGCGACCCCACTGCCGGAATTGTCAACAACCCGGCCGAGTTCCCCGAAATCACATCAGACGTGCTCGTGGCCGCCAACGAGGCCGGCGGCGAGTCGAACATTTCGACTGGCTGGCACGCAATCGAGTTCCTTCTGTGGGGGCAGGATCTCTCAGCCGATGGCCCCGGCAATCGCCCCGTCACCGACTACACGACTGAACCGAATGCTGCTCGTCGCGGTCAGTATCTGAGCCTGCTCGCCGATCAACTGCTCGTCGACCTCGATTTCGTCGCCGACCAGTGGGCCGCCGGCGACGGCTCGTACCGGACCGACTTCCTGGCAGACCCGACGATCGCAGTGCAGAACATCTTCCGCGGAATCGGCGCACTGTCGGCTGGTGAGCTGGCCGGAGAACGGATGTCGGTTGCCTACGAAACCAAGGATCAAGAAGACGAACACTCGTGTTTCAGCGACAACACCAACGCTGACGTGCGTAACAACGCGGCCGGGATTCGGATGGTGTATCTCGCCGAGTTCCCAGGCATCAGCGGTCCGAGTCCATCGAGCCTGATCGCCGCCGTCGACCCCGACCTCGACCTGCGACTGCGGGCGCAACTCGACGCATCAGTCGCGCTAGCTGAATCGTTTCCCGCTACGTTCGAGCAGATGATTGCTGCCCCGGAGGGTGATCCGGCCAACGCCGCGCTGCTCGCTGCGATTGTGTCGATCGAGGACCAGGGTGTCCTACTCGCCGAGGCGGCGGCAGCGCTGGGACTCGAGATTTCGATCACCGTATGAGACGGTCGCGGCGGGTGCTGATTGTGGCAGTCGCTGCGGCTTCGACGGTCCTCGGTGGCTGCACAGATGACGGCCCACGACTCGTGTCCGGCAACGCCGCGACTCCGGGCGAATTGGCACGTTCTGGGGGAGACGCAACCGTGTTCAACGAAGGCAATGCGGCGTTCAGCCAATCGGTTCCGGGTCTCGAACGTGAGGACAATAGGGCGTTTGCCGTGGGGAACAACTTCTTCAACGACAACTGGGTGACTGCGCCAGCATCGACTGGCGGCCGCGACGGGCTCGGCCCAATGTTCAACGCCCAAGCGTGCTCGTCGTGTCACACGTTCGACGGTCGCGGCGCACCGCCTGTCAGCATCGAAGATCCCGAGCGTGGTCTGTTGTTGCGGCTGTCGATCCCCGGTGCTGACGGCGTTCCGCAGCCGGACCCGAACTACGGCGGCCAGCTACAAGACCGAGCGATCAACGGTGTCGTACCTGAGGGTCGGATCGAGATCACGTACACGGACCTACCAGGTACCTATGCCGACGGCACGACGTACACACTGTCGAGTCCGACCTATTCGATCACCGAGCTCGGCTATGGACCTCTCGAAGACGATGTGATGATCTCGCCCCGCGTCGCGCCGGCGGTGTTCGGTGTCGGGTTGCTCGAAGCGATCGACGAGGCGACGCTGCTCGCCCTCGCCGACCCCGAAGACAGCAATGATGACGGGATTTCTGGCCGGCCCAACATGGTTCCCAACGAGAGCGGTCAGCTTGTTGTCGGACGATTCGGTTGGAAATCGAACGTGGCAACTGTCAATCAACAGAACGCTGGGGCGTTTCACGGCGACATCGGGATCACCAGCTCGCTGAACCCGAACCAGGATTGCACCGAGGTCGAGATTGACTGCGCCGCGGCGATCGACGGAGGCACACCCGAACTCGACGACCAGAAACTCCAGCGGATCACGTTCTACACGCGCACGCTGGCCGTGCCCGCCCGCCGTGCGGTCGGTCAGGCTGAAACGCGGGGCGGCGAGGAGCTGTTCTCGGAGATCGGCTGTGCTTCGTGTCATTCGCCGCAACTCGTGACAGGGGACAGTGAGATCGCACAGTTGTCGGAGCAGACGATCCGCCCGTATACCGATCTGTTGCTGCACGACATGGGCGATGGTCTGGCAGACAATCGCCCAGACGGCGACGCCACCGGAACCGAATGGCGAACCGCTCCGCTGTGGGGGATCGGTCTGGTGGACGAGGTCAACGATCACACACGGTTCCTTCATGATGGCCGCGCCCGCGATCTGACCGAGGCGATTTTGTGGCACGACGGCGAGGCGGCTGCCGCACAGAAACTGTTTCGCGAGCTGACCGCCGTTGAACGACGTCAGCTGGTTACATTCCTGGAGTCACTGTGAATCGCGTCGTCATGGCTTCTGTCTGTCTTGGGATGCTCATCGCTGGATGTTCGGGCGCCGATGACAATCCGCCGAGCTCTGTGCCAGTCGTTGCTGGTGTGTCGCGCGACGACGTGATGTCGTCACTGACGAACGATGCAATCGTTCCGACCTTCGACGCGCTCGCCGCCAGCGCAACCTCGATGGTAACGGCGATCGAAGTTCTCTGCCTTGATCCATCTGACGCGGCGTCGCTCACGGCGACTCAAGTCGCATGGCGCGAGACGCGATTGGCGTGGAACCTGACACGGGCGTTTCGATTCGGCCCTCCCATGGAGTTGCGGTCGATGTCGAAGATCGACTTCCCTGCCGACCTCGAGAAGGTCACCGATCTACTCGCCGGACGTGATCCGGTCGATGCCGAGTCGGTCGCCGCGCTTGGGGCTGACAAGCGAGGGCTCGGTTCGATCGAGTTCGTACTGTTCGGCGCCGATCAGGTCACCGATCGGGCGTGCATGTTTGTGCTGTCGGCAGCCGGCTTGGTTGCCGGCGCAACCAGCGATGCAGCGCTTGGATGGCGTGCAGCTGAGCTTGGTGACACGAAACAGTTCATCGACGACTCGGTCAACGGGGTGATTTTTGCTCTGGTGGATATTGGGGATCAGCGGCTTGGTAAGGCCAGCGGCGCGGTCAGCGGAATCGCCGAATACGCCGAAGTCGATAGCGGTCCGGCGCACACGTCACTCGACGAGATTGGAAGCGTGCTCGACAGCATCGATTTGATCTTGCACGGCGGACCCGACGCTGCCGGGTTGTACGACCTGGTGGCGATCCAGAGCGCCGAATCAGTCGATCGATTGGCGAGCGACCTGTCGGCAGCGCGAGCGGCCGTGACGGCAATCCCTGCGCCACTGGCGGACGCCAGTGACACCGTGCTGACGACAGCCGCATACGAAGCTGTTCGGGCACCGTTGCGCACGGTCCGAACCGAGACGGCGAGCCTGCTCGGCGTCACGTTGACGCTGGGTGATGCCGACGGTGACAGCTGACGCCAGGCGCTGGTTCTCGTGGCCGATCCCGGTTGGCTTATGTGTTGTGTTCGCCGGCGGCGGTTTGTTGTGGCAACGCGGATCGGGTGACTCAACGATTCCACCAAGTGTTCCATCCACGATCTTGTTGGAGGTGAGTGCGGATTCGATTTACCAATTCGATGGGCTCGACGAGATGGTTGCCGCCAGCGACCTGATCGTCACCGGCGAGGTCGTGTCGACGGTCCGTGGTCGGCTGGTGGGCGACCCTGCTGCGGGCGGTGTGATCAGCCGCATCGTGACTGTCCGAGTTGACGATGTGCTACTCGGTAGTGACGCGGCGACCGAACAGATTCTGGTTGAGGAGGAAGGGTGGCTTCCCGATGGCACCCCGATCGTCGTCAACGGAGTCGCCGCAAGTCAGGAGGGAGATGTAGGTCTGTGGTTTCTCGACCAGCTCGCACCTAACGACGTTACGACCTACCTCGTGATCAACTCACAGGGCCGGTTTCTGAATGTCGATGAATTGACGATCGGTGGAGATCAGTCGGACCCCTTGGTGCGATCGCTGCAGAAAGCTCGATTCGACGCTCTCGTACAACTCGTCATCGAATCGATCAGGTGAATCGACCCGGCATTCCGACTGCCAGGTTGACGTACGGTGATAAGTGCACCTAACATCTCCCCATGGGATCAAGTCTCCTCATCACATTGCGCGAAGGCCTCGAGATCGCGCTCGTCCTGGCGATCATCGTCGCCTACCTCCGAAAGATTGGTCGCGGCGATCGTCTCGATGCCGTGTGGACGGGTAGCGCGCTGGCGGTAGTCGCTTGTTTGATCACGGGCGTCATCTTTTACAAGGCGGTTGGGGAGTTCGAAGGAAAGTGGGAACAGTTCATCGAAGGCACGTTGGCGTTCTCTGCCGTGGCGGTCCTGACGTGGATGATCTTCTGGATGCGAGGGCATGCCCGCGGAATCGCATCGGGCTTGCACAACAAGATCGATGCAGCGATCGAGAAATCTGCGACCGCGTTGACTGTTGTCGCGTTTATCGCCGTCGCCCGAGAGGGTTTCGAAACGGTGTTGTTCCTGATCAGCGCTGAAACAGCGAGCGCGTCCGGGACGGAGGTCGTGATCGGTGGTCTGATCGGATTGGCGATTTCAGCTGTGCTCGGGTATCTGTTCTTCCTCGGCAGCGATCGCATCGATCTCGGCAAGTTTTTCAACTGGACGGGGCTGCTCCTGATCCTGTTCGCTGCAGGGCTATTCGCCAAGGGCATCCACGAGTTCCGAGAGTTCTTCGAACTCGAGGGTACGTGGTACAGCGAGCCGGTCTGGGAACTCACCAGTGGACCGCTGGCGACCGGTTGGACCTTTGACTTTCTCAAGGGTCTGTTCGGCTGGAGCTCCGATCCGGAACGAATCCGAGTTGCGGCATACGTGGTGTTCCTGGTGCCGACCCTGTGGTTCTACTTCCGTGGCGCCGTCAAACCGGCACAGTCCAAACTGGCACAGTCCAAACTGGAACCGCGTGAGGTGTCGGCTGTCGAGCGGTCTGTGTCGGCCCCGAACTAGCCAATTACCCAGAAAATTCACCGGTCGGTCCGGTGGGCAAGTTCAGGTCCCGGCGGGACGATTTTGTACGTGCTGCACACCGAAACGTCCTTTGATGCACAAGTTGCCGTGCGTGACGGCGCTGTCTGGCGGCGAGATCACCTTGACGATCTCGTTGTCTTGCACGTGCAGCGTCA
>JANMTV010000021.1:0-2220 GCA_031390905.1 Ilumatobacteraceae bacterium
GCCATGAATCTCAGCGTGATCGCGAACGGGCCGGGGGCGTGCGATTCTGGTCTCGATCAATGCGGTCTCATGAATACGCCAGTCGCCCGATGGCTCGCGGGTGGTAGAGAAGTTCGGTCGGACACACAGATTCATCGTCCGGGCCAGTCTCGTCGGTGCGGGGGAGTTGAGTTCGATTGCCAGCGACGTGAGTCTGCCTTCCGAATCGAAGGTCGGCTTGTCGTGAACACTGCCTTGTCCGAACCAGTCGAGGAGGCCCGTAATCTCGGATCGAAAGCCGTTGATTTCCCGGTAATCGGCACCTCCGGTTCCGAGAATTACGTAGGCCACGATGGCGGTGCCTTCGCCGAAATGTATGTTGGTGCGTGAACTGATGGCTCGCGCGTGCACGAGCGTCGCGGAGCCATCGACGTCCTGGAACCAGAGCACGTCGGGGACGGAGTATCGGAAGTGTGTGCGGTTGGGATCGTCTCCCCACGCGATCGCTTTGCCGGTGAACCATCGTTCAAGATGCGTCGTCTTCGCATCTGGCGACCAGCAGAGACGCAAGACGATGCTCGTCCCGGTGTCCTCCAAGAGAGCCTGTACGAGCGGCGTACTCTTGTCGCCATCGATGAGCCAGCCGAACCTTGGTTTGCCGACCTCAAGCTTGAACTCTGCCACCTTGAACCCCGCTCTCTGAGTGTTGCCACCGATTGCAGTCGACCCGGACACGAGTCTCGCTCAATGGAGGTGTACGAGGTCAATCACTCAATCCTCCGCGATGAACGCGCTCGACACCGACGCGCCGATCGGAGCGCGTCGAATCCCGTCAGGGTCGGAGCGTTCTGTGCTGCTTGATATGGGCGGCCCGGAACGCGTCACTCGGTCGGTTTCGCGGGCGCCGATCCGGAGCGTTCCCAGCGCGGCTACAGATCCAGCAACAACGCACATGCTTGCCACCTGACGCTCGAGGCAGGCGGACCCGACGAGGAGGTCGACGGCTCGACGATGTCCGAAGAACCTCGTCGAACCTCGCCCGTCACTGACCGACGGCGACGCACCGCCCGCTTGCGACACCGTCGACCACACACTCGATCGGGCCGTACGGGGCGTCGACGAGGATGGTGCGTGCGCCGAGCGGTTCGGTCAACACGAGTCGGAATTGCGTCTGCTCGCCGATGTCGTCGCACGCGTCGGCGGGGAAGTCGCGTCGTCGTTCGGCGCGAACGGTGACAGCGTCTGACGTTTCGCGAACGATCCGCGCCGCCGGGTCGTTGTTGCAGTCGTTGTGACTGGCGACGATGGTCAGGCTCACGTCGTCGGAGCGAGCTTCCACGCGAGCTATGCCGAGCACTTCGGTTCGGTGGATGAGCCGTACCGCGGCGAAGCCGGCGCCCGCAAGCAGGACCAGGACGACGGCAGCCAAGACCAGCCGAGCCCGAATCACACGAAGTGAAGTTGCCGTGGCGGCGCCGCTGTGGCTGACGGACACGCGGTCAGTCTCCCACAGCGGCTGTGACCTTCGTGTGCGTTCCCGTTCGTCGGTGTGATTCGACTCCGGCTCGAGAGCACGCGGCCACGACTGATCCAGCACGCGCCGCCGCGACAGGGCGTGACGCGGAGCTGGCCCCGGCCCGGGCGGCATCGCAGTCCGCTGCGAACAATGCGCAGCTCACCGCCTTTGTCCGGAAGGGCCACCGGATCAACCGGCGCGCGGCGTGCAATGCATTGCCGCCACGAGATCTCCGAGTTTCGCTTTGGTCGATCACTCAAGCGGACCCGGCGGGCCACGATCCCGCCAGATGCGCCGATCTGTACTCGTCAACGTTCAGCCTGCAGGCGGTGATCTGAGCGTGCGTTCTGCTCGGATCGCGTATTCGGCTGATGGGACAGATCGGCAGTTCTGCGCTATCCGAGAGTCACACGTTGCCGATAACCCGAAGGCTGAGTGCAGCGTCACGATGCTGCGCATCGAGCAGCGCCACCGCGTCCTGCCAAGGCTGCCGCGGCCCGTCAAAGTCGGCCGCCTTTGCATTCAGCCAATCGGGACGGCCGGGAGTCATTGCCGACCAGCTGCTCAGGGCTGGTTGGTCGAAGCCCGACGCGAGCAGCTCGGACGCAGTTGTCGCCATGGCCGCGTATTGATCGGCGAGCCGCGCCGCTTCGTTCGCTCGGTACAGGTCTGCGATCCGTGCGGAGAGTTGCCGGACAAGCTCGACTTGCCGTTCTCGCTCCCGG
>JANMTV010000059.1:0-24067 GCA_031390905.1 Ilumatobacteraceae bacterium
TCGTCTCCCCGTACGTCGTCGCACCCAATCAGGCGATCTCGATCGAGATCGATTGCGCAGCCGAACAAATCGTTGCTGGTGACCCGTGCTCGGCAGCAGTATCGTTCGCGGGATTCACGACAACGATCACCGAAACCCCGGCAGAGGGCGGATGATGTCACGATCTCGTCGCCTGCACGCGATCGCGTTGGTGGTCGCGATGTCTAGCGTGTTGGCGGTGATCGCAGGAGGCGACTCGAACGCGCTTGGACCTGTGAGGGCTGTGACACCGACCGAGGTGCAAGGGTTAGTGGGTAACCAGAGCACAGGGGCGTCTCCGGTGGTGTCAGGTCGCGGTGAGGCAATCGCGGTCCAATGGTCGACGTTCGGCGACCCCGGTATAAGCGGTGTGGCGTTGACACAGGCCGACACCATTGGCGCTGAGCCGCCGATCGCCGGATCGGTGATCGGGGTAAGCGGCAACGGATGCGTCGCTGTCTGGGCCGCCGATACTGGCGATGGCTACGGTCAACTGTTCCGACTCGATCGGTGCCGTGGAATCGGACCTACCCAAATTGAGTGGAATCTCGGCGTCTTTCGGCTCGATCTGATCTCGCAGCCAGCGGTGTCGTATGACGGACGGTTCGTGGCCGTCCAGCTGGTCGGACAGAGTCGCCAGGTGTTCAGAGTCGACGCAGAAACGGGCGACACGATCATGATGCCGTTCGGCGGGTCGACCGCCGCCGAGTTGGGAATCGACATCTCTGATGACGGCAACACCGTGGCCGTCTCCGTTTTTGGTGCGACCATAATCGGCCTCGCCCAGGCCGCGCCTCGTTTCGCGATCATCGCGTGGGACGTCGCGACGATGGCAATCAGCGACGCCAGCTCGATCGGACCGGGAGCAACGACTGCAGTTGCCGCATATCCGAGTGTCTCGGGCGACGGTCGCTTTGTGTCATTCGCGTCCAGCGAACGCGCCAGCAGCATCTCAGCAAGCTTGCTCGGTCCGTGGGTCTACGTCCGCGACCGTTCCGACGGCTCGACCACTCTCGTGAGCGGTGCCGCCAACGTGTCGTACTTCTCGTCGTTGAGCAGCGACGGCTCGCAAGTCGCGTTTGGTGTCGACGCCCAACCATGCCAGCCGATTTCACTGGCGTCGCCGGGGCGTTGCCTGCCCGAACGAATCGACGTTGCATGGACACCCGCGCCCGGATTCGAGTCAGGGTTCCAAACCGAGATTGTGAGCCTTACCGCCAATGGCGCGCAGACGGGCACGCATTCCCAACCATCACTGTCCGGCAACGGGCGCTGGATTGCATGGGTTTCGAACGTCGGCGACCAGCTGCTCGGTCGGAACGAAAGCCTTGACAGGTTCGATCACGTCTTCACGCGACAACGTGATGCCGCGTTGACGATCGATCCGCTTGATTTCGGGTCAAGGGCGCTGAACACTTTGACGACGTTGACGACGACGGTTCGCAATACCGGTCGCACCACGATCTCCGTCGATTCGATATCGCCTTCGCCTGGGGCGTTCACGTTTCAGCCTGGCGGGTCCTGCTCGATCGGACTGGCGCTGCCTCCCGGAGGCACATGCACCCTCAGAATCCAGTTCGCGACAGGAGCGACTGCGACGACCGTCAACGGATCGGTGATTATAACCGAGGTTGGCTACGACCCGATCTCCGGAATCGGGAGTCTTATCGGCAGGTCGACCACAGGGCCGACGATCCCGCCTGCAGCCACGACCACCACGACCGCGCCGCCAGGCAGCGGAACGCCGCGTCCGACCACGACTACGACGACGACGATTCCCAAGAATCTGTTTCTGGACGCGACACCCAATCCGATCGACTTCGGTCAGGTTGCGATCGGCATCCCTACCGCCCCGAAAACAATCACGGTAACCAACACCGGCTCGGCCAGCGGGCAGCTCTTCGTGAGCATCTTCGGCGATCACCCTGACGACTTCGAGATCGTCGGCTCGACCTGCGAGGAAGTGATCCTTGCCCCTGCCGCCACGTGCACGGTCGACATTCGCATGAACGCCCGCGACGGTGGTGACCGCACAGCGCTGGCGACGGTCACTACGACCGTCGGAACGGTCGAAGTCGTGCTTCGAGGACAGGGTCGGTTCAGCCCCCGTTTGGCTGCTTCGCCTCAAGCAGTCACTGATCGATCGATTAGCACCATCATCGGACAAGGATTTCCGCCCGACGACCCTGTGCTTGTCCAAATCGTCGGTACGCCTGTCAGCTTCAACGTCACGCCAGACGCCGAAGGCAAGCTTCGCATCCCGTTCAGCCCGTTGGGCAAGCTGACGCTCGGCAGCTACACACTGCGCGTGGATGCACTGCCGACGGTGTATGAACTGATCGAAACACCGCTCGTCATCGTACTTCCGACGTTCAAACCGCAGGGCCCGACGGGGCCGGCATTCGGGACGAGCTTGTTGGTAACCCGCGGCGGATGACGGTCAACTCACGCGTGCGAATCGCACCACCGCGGCCACCGGATCGGCGGCAACAAGTCGAACCCGAATCTCGCTGCCCGGGTCGACGTGACGAACATCGACCTTGGTGATGATCGCCGGTTCAACGATCTGAATTTCGGCACCCCAATCACCTTCGTCGAGCACGACCGCCTCGAAGATTTCACCCTCACGCCCGGCGAGTGCGACGGCCTCTGCCAGATCGAGTGCTGCACGTTCTGCCCGGTTGGCACTTTGCTCACCCTTCGACATCGCTGCTGGCAGCGTGCCAAAGGCCTGAGTGATCTCGTCAGGTACGGCACGACCGTGCATGATCGCCAGCACAGCCTCGATCACATAACGATCCTGCAGTCGCCGAAGCGGCGCTGTTGCCTGGGCATAGGTGGCGGCAACCGCTGAATGCCACGGCCGTCGGCCCGGTTCGAAGGGCGCGTAACTGGCACCACCGGCGGCCCGCCGAACGGCCATCAGGAACGCCGACGTGCGTCGATCGCTTCGCGGAAGCGAGCGTTGAAACACGTCGAGGGCGACATCGGCGGGCCAATCGAGTCCAAACGCTCTGGCAGAATGGCGCAAACGTCGGTGCATCCGTTCGCTCACGTCGGGCATCACGCGGAACAGACCGGTCCCAGCCTCGAACAATGCGTCGGCGATCGACAGATTGGTGGCCAACGACAGGGCCGCATTCTGCTCCTCCGACTCGAGCCGAGGGCGGAAGCTGACCGTGTAGCGACCGTCATCGGAACGATCGATTTCTTGTTCAGGGAACTCGACGCGAGGCGCGCCACGTGCAATTTCGGCGGCCTGGATCCGACGATGCAAGTCGTCGAAGCCGATCGGTAGGTCGTCGGGGTTGACCCCGTCGTACGCCAACTTGGCGCGGCTACGAACGATCGAGCGCTCGGCACCGTCAAGCTTGGTGCGACCGTCACTCGCCACCCGAACCGTGAACACGACCGCAGGTCGGTCGACGTCAGGGAGCAGGCTGGCGGCACCCTCCGAGAGCACTGGGGGATACAGGGTTGCACGACGATCAGGCAGGTACACCGTCACCGCACGTTTGAACGCCTCGACATCGAGCGGATCGCCAGGACGCACGAACCAACCGACATCGGCGATCGCGTAGTGCAGGACGATGTCGTCACCCGCAACCTCGATCGCGAACGCCTGGTCGAGATCGACAGACGACTCAGGGTCGAGCGTCACGAACGTCAGATCTGTGCGATCGACGTGTTCGTTGCCAGGCGTTCGAGCAGCAGCGTCGACCCCAGCGGCTGTCACCTCGTCGGAAAACCCGTCAGGGATCTTTGCCTCTCGACGAATCCGATCGAGGCCTTCCGACATCGCCGTTGCGGCTTCGCCGTGCACTCGCATCGCTAGCGACGGACTCCCATGAACATCCCCTTGAGCGCATCGTAGTGCTCGATCACATGACCGGCGCCGAGCACGACTGCCTCGAGTGGAACATTCGACATCCGCACCGGAACCTGCGTGTCACGCTCAATTCGCTGAGCGAGACCGCGGAGCAGACCGCCCCCGCCAACGAGGTACATACCGCGGACGAGGAAATCCTGGGAGAGTTCCGGCGGGGCCTTGGCGAGGCAACGAATCACGGACGACACGATCGATGAGATGACATCCTCGATCGCATAGCGGATCTCCTCGGGCGTGATCACAACGGTCTTCGGCAGACCTGTCATCAGGTCGCGGCCACGAACTTCTGCCTGCGACTCCTGAGGCATCGGATCGGCCGAACCGATCGCCATCTTGATTTCCTCTGCTGTCCGTTCGCCGATCGCGATTCCATGCTCGCGGCGCACGTAGTTCTGAATCGAGGCATCGATGTCGAACGAACCGACCCGAACCGCCTCGAGCGCAACGATTCCACCGAGACTGATGACTGCCGTCTCGCTAGTGCCGCCGCCGATGTCGATCACCATGTTGCCGACCGGTTCGTCGATCGGCAGGTCAGCCCCGATAGCGGCAGCCATCGGCTGCTCGATCAAGTTGGCATCAGCGGCACCGGCGCGCCTGGCGGCGTCGGTGACAGCGCGTCGTTCGACTTCGGTAATTGCCGACGGAACGCAGATCACGACCTTGGGTCGAGTGAACCGACTCACCCCGACACGCTGCAGCAACAGCCGGATCATCCGCTCGGTGATCTCGAAGTCGGTAATCGCACCACCGCGAAGCGGACGCACGGCGACGATGTAGCCGGGTGTGCGGCCGATCATTTGCCACGCCTCGCGACCGGTCGCCAGCACCTCACCGGTTTGCCGGTTGAGGGCGATCACCGACGGTTCGTTGAGCACGATCCCCCGGCCCTTCATATACACCAGCGTGTTGGCGGTCCCTAAGTCGATCGCCAGGTCACGTGCCACGGACACCACCCTCGCCGGGCTGGTCGCCTGGCTGATCGCCCGACCCGTCGTCTTGCGATTCAGCGCGGGATGCGTTCTGCACCTGGTCGATGACTGGCCGCCGGGCCTCAGGGGAAAGCGCATCGATCTGACGCCGGAACGAGTCGACCGCATCGTTCTGGCGACGCATCCGCGGTACGACCAGCGCGATCAGGGCGACGACAGCCAACACGACGACGATAACGATGACGATCCGCATGTCAGTCGATCCCTGCTCCTGCCGGGTAGGTGACATCACTCACGTCAGCGGCAGTGACCAGATCAGAACTGTTGGTGCCCCAATCGGCACCACCGACCCAGAACTCGCGTTTCCACACGGGCACCGAGACCTTGAGCGCATCGATCGCGAACCTCGCAGCAGCGAATGCCTCGGGACGATGCGGCGACGACACGGCAGCCACGACGGAACTCGCACCCAACTCCAGCGATCCGATGCGATGGATCAAGGCAATCCGACCGACGTCTGGCCACCGCGTACGCATCTCGACGACAATCTCACCAAGCTTCGGCAGGACCATCTCGTCGTACGCTTCGTACTCGAGTCGCTCGACGTCAGTGCGCCCATCGGCGTGGTCGCGAACCGTCCCGCTGAAAAGCACGATTGCACCGCAATCCGGTCGCACACACCACTCGTAAATCTCACCAATCGGTAGCGCCGTCTCCGTCAAACCGAGCCAGTTATCGCCGTTGACGTGGGGGAGCACAGGGGCATCGTAGCCGTGCCAGGCTCCGCGCGACGCCCGCACCGTCCGCATTATCACTACGATCTCGCAACCGTGGGGCCCGTACCTCTTCCACCGCACGAGCGGACATGGCGTCACCCGTCCGAGTTGGCGGCTGAGGAACGAGCATTCGTGCGAGCTGAACCACCTCCGACAACCACGCGGGCGTTCGCCTTGGTCACCGGCTCGCTCGGTTTGTTGGCGATCGGAGTGCTGGTCATGACGGTGACCCCGCGCCGGCAGGAGTCGCCGCTGGCGATCAGCGCCACAACGACTCCGTTGGCGGTCGCCGGTGTGACGCCGATCACTTCGATCGCATCGGGATTCGTGCCAACCCTGATTTCCCGTCCGCTCGGATTCACGGAACGAGATCTGCTGGCCCAGGTCGAGGCACCTCCAAGAGCAACTCTCGTGCTGGCGACACCGATCGGCGATGGACAGTTCGCCCTGGTGACCGAAGCTGGACTGGGTGGCGAACGCGGCCCAGTGATTGCCGTGCGATTCGCCTCGGGCGACGAGGGCTCGGCGGCAATCGTGTCCCCGACAGATCAACCGATTGTCGTCGTGTCGCTGGCGAGTGAAGTGGAAGGTAGCGATGTTGCCCGTCGTCTCCCCCAGCCGAACGAGGTCGTGACCGTGATGGCTTCCCCGCCGGTTGCGATCAGATTTGCCGATGTCGGAACGCTCGACGTTTCCGAAGGGACCGCCGTACTCGATGGAACCGGAGACCTAGTCGGGTTGTGCAGTCGCGATCGCGACGATGGTGCTACAACGCTGATCCCAGTCAGCGACGAGCTCGTCGGCGCCACCAGCGACGGCCGATAACCACCAAGATTAAGATCGCGACAATGGCCCCGCCAGCCATCCCGCCGAGAGCGATCTCCTGCCGACGTTTCGGCGTAATCATCGTCCACCACTTTGATTCAGTTCCTTCGACGTAGGCCTGTTCGTTCGTCACGGTCGGGACCCAGCCCTCGGCTCGCAGCTTGTCGTTGGCGACAATCCACGGATTACGTGTGTACGACCGCAAGCCCGGTGGAATCGGGCCGCGTTGGAACCGCCACCTCAGTGCTCCGACGACTTCGCCGAGGCGGTCCGGCAAGGGCAGTTTGAATCGTTGGCCCGTCAGCGCTCGTACCCGATCGCCAGGGATACTTCCATCGGGGGCGACGTTGTAGACCCCGTCCAGTCGATTGGCCACGGCCACGGCAACCGCTGACGCGACATCGTCATGGTGCACGAACTGTGCTCCAGGATCGGACTCGCCGAACCGATGGCCAAGCCCGGCTGTGAGGGCACGTGCCAGCGACGAAGTGCCATCGGCGGCGATCGGAATCGCCGGCCGCAAGACCGCCACCCGACGACCACGTCGCTCCGTGCGCCACGCTTCCACGATCTCCTCCGCGGCAGCCAACTGGCGCGCATAGACGAACGTCGGATCGGGGCGCAGGATCGCATCCTCGGTGAGTGGGATCGGGTTGTTCGCAAGCGCTCCGTACACCATCGCCGACGAGATGATGACCAGTTGGTTGGCGGCGAGGGCATGCGCATCGGCGAGCAGTTCATTGGCACCGATCGTGACACTCTCACCACGACTGCCAAGCAGATCGTGGTCACCGATCCCGACATCGACAATCGTATTGCACCGCCCGATCGCTTTGGCCGCCGGCGCGTCCCCAGATGCCACCACGACGTCGAGCCCTGGGAGCCGTCCGAGCAGATCGGCCACTCGCCAGCCAAGTTGACCACGCACGCCACGGACGTATACCCGTTGCGTCGCAGTCGCACGAGTCGTGCTCGCTGTGTTGGTCGTCACGGCGGCGACGTTACAGGGCTACCGCCAATAGCATCGATGACATGGCCGACGGCCCGACCCCCGACAAATCGCCGGACGGTGATCCGGTTCCGAATCCATTCTCGGCATTCCCGATGTTCGGTGACATCGCACGGGCGATGCAATCGCAAGGCCCGCTCAACTGGGACGCAGCGCGCCAGTTCGCGATGCTCGGTGCCACGCAGGGCGAACCCGAGCACAACGTCGATCCGACGATGCGGATCGCCTATTTGGATCTCGCCCGGATCGCCGGCATGCATGTCAACGACGTCACCGGTAGCGACACCACGTTTCCAGAACCACGGATCGTGACCCGCGGGCAGTGGGCCAGCGAGACGCTCGATGCGTATCGACCGTTGTTCACCGATCTCGCAACATCACTGGGCCAGCAGCCCGCCGTTGACTCCAACATCGAATCGGCTGATCCGATGACGCAGATGATGGCGGGGCTGAACAAGTTGGTCGCTCCGGCGATGTTGGGCATGTCGGTCGGATCGATGGTCGGCGCGTTGGCGCAGCGAGTATTCGGGCTGCACGACCTACCAATTCCGCGCGACAGGCAAGAGGTCGTGTTGATCGGACAAACGATCGATCAGTTCGCTGCTGATTGGGAGATACCGATCGACGAGATGCGGCTGTGGGTACTCGCGCACGAGCTGTCAGGGTTCCGAATCTTCTCCCTGCCACAGCTTCGGCAACCGCTCGTCGATTTGGTGCGCACACACGTCGGAGCGTTCCGCCCCGATCCGAGCGCCCTGGCCGACAAGCTAGGCGGATTCGATCTCGGCGGTGACGATCCGATGCAGGCGATCCAGCAGGCGTTCAGCGACCCAGAGATTCTGCTCGGTGCCGTCCGGTCGCAGGAACAGATCGCCATGCAGCCACAGCTCGACGCCGCCGTGGCGACGGTGGTTGGCTACACAGACTGGGTTGTCGACGCCGTCGCTGTTCGTGTGGTCGGCGGTAATGCGTTGCGGATCGCCGAGGCAGTTCGCCGTCGGCGTGTGGAGGCATCGTCGGATGACGTCTTCGTCGAGCGCCTGCTCGGGATTCGACTCGGTGAGGATCAGGTTAATCGGGGCAAGGCGTTCATCCAGGGTGTCGTCGACCGCGTCGGCGAGACCGACCTCACTCGGCTGCTGGAGACTCCTGAGTCATTGCCGACTCCGAGTGAACTCGATGCTCCCGGGTTGTGGATCGCTCGCGTCACCGGCGAATAGGTGACCGGTCGGCCCGGATCCCTGCAAGGTAGTTGACGACGGCGCTGGCCATCACGGCTCCGACCAACAGGTAGCCAACACTGCCTGGGATTTCGAGGAGTACCGGAAGTACCGCTGCAATCACCCAGCCGAACTGGAAGCGGGTCTCGAAACGTGCGAACGCCGCACCTCGATTGGCGCTCGGCCCATCGCGTTGCACCACGCTCTCGAACGACAATCGGCCGACCGCGGCGGCAAAGTTCACTGTCGTAGCGACGGCAATTCCTGCCGCGCTGCCGCCAAGCACTGCCGCCCCGATTCCCACGACGGCGGGCAGTGCCAGTGATAGCGAGATCATGCGTTCCTCGTGAAACCGTCGCCGTAGCGCCGGAGCGATGGCGTTCCCGGCCATCGTCCCGAGCGCCGACAACCCGACCGCAACGCCCAACAGCGTCTTGCCGTCCCCGGCCGTGCGGAACAGAAAGGCGAGATGAAACAGCATGAACCCCGCTCCGGCGCGAAGGATCAGCAGTGCCACCCACGCAAGTTCCAGACGCGTGGTGGTCGCCATCGGATTGGCGGCCGACATGGCTTCGGAGGTCACCGAGGCTTCGACGGGAAGCCGATACGAGGCAACCAGCGCCACACCAAAAAACAAAGCGCCATAGGCCAGTGTCGCCGTTGTTCCGGCCGTGTACTGCAGCACGGCGGCCGGAACAACCGCGACGGTGCCCGCCAAACCCGCAATCAGTCCGAGCTTCGAGTTGGCTTCGACCAACTCATCGTCGGTACGTACGACGGCCGGAACGAGCGCCGACTTCGAGACGGCATAGGTCTTCTGCAATACCAGAGCGACGAACACGATCAGGAACAACATGATCTCGTCAGCAAACTGAATCATCAGTAACTGCGCCGCAATCCGCGCCGCAGCAACGGCCTGCACCATGAATCGGCGGCCGCCACGTGCCCGATCGATGACCGGTCCGATGAACGGGGCGATCAGCAAGAACGGGGCGAAACTGACCAACAGGAATGCCAACACCTTGCTACGAGCACCGTTGGGATCGACGTCGAAAAAGAATGAGTCTGCAAGCGCGACGACCATTGCCGCCTCACCGCCCATCATCGCCGCGTGCGTGAGCGCCAGCGTTTGAAACTTCGACGATGGCTTGGCGCTCACGGCGCGATCGTAGGGGTCAGCGAGCGTACTTGTAGCCGAGGCCGCGGATCGTCACGATCCGAGTCGGTGCCGCCGGGTCGACCTCGATCTTCGTTCTGAGTCGCTTGATATGCACGTCAAGAGTTTTCGTGTCGCCGACATAATCGTGACCCCACACTCGATCAATCAGCATCTCGCGCGTCATGACTCGGCCGGCGTTCGCCAGCAGCATGTGGAGCACTTCGAACTCCTTGAGCGGCAGCGTGACGTCTTGGCCTGACACGATCACTCGATGTTCATCAGGGTCGAGTGATACGTCGCCGACCCGGATCGTGGACTCGGGTTGGTTGGGGCGTTCCATCTCGCCGGTCTGGTCGACCGCTGAACGCCGTAGCAATGCTCGAATCCGTGCCACGAGTTCGCGGATTCGATACGGCTTCGTGACATAGTCGTCGGCTCCGACTTCGAGCCCGACGACGGTGTCGATCTCGGCCGACTTAGCCGTAACCATGATGATCGGAACGGAACTGGTCGCCCTGATCTGTCGGCACACGTCGATCCCCGACGCCCGCGGCAGCATCACGTCGAGCAGCACGAGGTCGGGCTGGATTGCGGCAAACCGCTCAAGAGCCTCGATCCCGTCGGTCGCCACCTCGACCCGAAACCCTTCCCGACCGAGACCGATTTGAAGCGCCTCCACAAAACTCGCTTCGTCCTCGACGACCAATATCGTTGGCTGCTTCACGCCACTCCCTCGTTGCTTGTTCCGGCACTGTCGGTTGCGGTACTCGTAGCCAACGGGAGTCGCAGAACGAAAGTGCTGCCCTCGCCTTCGGCCGAGGTCACGATGATCTCGCCGCCGTGGTTCGTGGCGACGTGCCGGACGATCGAAAGGCCGAGGCCGGTCCCGCCAGTCACTCGACTGCGCGCCCGATCCACCCGGTAGAACCGCTCGAAGATTCTGTCGAGATCACGTTGTGGAATCCCGACGCCGTGGTCGGTGACCGCAATTTCGACCCACTCGTCGCTGGTGCGTGCCTTGATCTGAACGAGGCCACCACGTTCGCTGTACTTGACCGCATTCTCGACAAGGTTGCCGATTGCCGAGACCAACTGCCGAAGATCGCCATCGACGATCATGTCGGCTGGCCGACGACCCACGACTTCGACTGGGTCGAGTGTCGACACGCGAACACCTTGCAGCGCCGCCATCTCGACGACTCGCGCTACCGCTCCGTCGATCACATCCGAGATTCGGACACGGGCAACCGTGCTTTCTCGGCCGAGTTCGATTCTCGACAGATCGATCAGATCGTCGACCGTGCCTGCGGCGCGCTGCGCCTCACCCATCATCCGTTCGGCGACGCGGCGAGTTGTGACCGCGTCGAGGTCGTCGAGCAGCGTCTCGGCCAGCACCGAGAGCGCCCCGATCGGCGTCTTGAGTTCGTGGCTCACGTTGGCAACGAAGTCGGTACGAATCTGGTCGATCCGTCGGCGCTCGGAGATGTCCTCGACGAACACGACGGAACCACCGCTCGGCAATGGTCTCGCTGTCACCACCAACACGGTTTTCGGAGGACCATAGAGTTCGAGTGTTTCATCACTGACGGCACCCGAGCGTGCGGCCGTGAGGTGGCGTTCGATCGCTTCGTCTAGGAGCACGCCGACGTGAGTCCCCGACATCGCAGCCACGGCGGCGTTGCGATACTGGATGCGACCGTCGCCAGCCGCCACCACGACTCCAGTCGGATGAGTTTCGAGGACATCGGTAACCGACGGCGACGAAGGCCCGGTCGCGGCGGGCGGATCAGATACCCGCTGCGCCCCGTCAGCGACCTCGATCGGTCGCCCGGCACGGCCAAAGGCCCATCCGATTCCGAACAGAAGGACTGCCCCAACACACAGAAGGAGCGGAACCACGGTCAGTCCTTGCCAAGCTCTCCGTGGGCCCTCGCTTGATCGTCACGAGCGCGGAAACGGGCTGCCGATTCATGCTCTGGCAACCAACCGGAGGCGACGTACCTCACGCGTTGACTGATGTTGACGGCATGGTCTCCGAGACGCTCGTAGAAGCGTGCCACCAAGGCCATTTGTACGGCGACTTGCAGATCAATCGTTCCGGCCGCGTGACTCTCGAAGATCTGAGCAATGAACTGGCGATGCAGATCATCGAGGTATTCGTCCATGTCGGGCAACGCAGCAGCGCGGACGGGGTCGACGGCGAGATACGCCTCGACGACCTCCTTGTATTCCTTGTGCGCCTGATCACTCATCCGTTGGATGATCCCGCGTACCTTCGGATCGAGCGCGTGTCCATAAATCCGCCGGGCGGCCTTACAAATGTTGCAGCACAGATCTGCCGACCGCTCGATCTCCGGCGACAACTTGAGCGCGGCCGCCACCTGCCGCAAGTCACGGGCGACCGGTGCTTGGAGCGCCAGCAACGTCAGAGCCCGGTCCTCGATGTCGATTGCCCGTGCGTCGATCTCGTCGTCGGCCTGGAGGACGTATTCGGCACCTTCCAAGTCTTGATCGAGCAAGATCGCGGTTACACGGGGAATCAACTCGACGACGGAAGCGCCGAGCCGGGCGATCTCGTTGCGAACCTCGTCGAGTTCATGGTGGAACTCCGAGCGCAATTCGTTCATCAGCCGAACCTCCCGGTGACGTATTGCTCGGTGCGCTCATCATCGGGATTCGAGAACATCTTCGCCGTCGGGTTGAACTCGACAAGTTGGCCGGTGCGGCGATCGCTCTCACCGACTTCGGTCGTGAAGAACGCCGTACGGTCGCTGACCCGAGCCGCCTGTTGCATGTTGTGTGTGACGATCACGATCGTGTACTTGCTCTTGATTTCCTTCATCAAGTCCTCGATCCGCGCCGTTGCGATCGGGTCGAGCGCCGAACACGGCTCATCCATCAGGATCACATCGGGTTCGACAGCGACTGCACGGGCGATACACAGTCGTTGTTGCTGACCTCCGGAAAGGCTGAGACCCGACGATTTGAGACGATCCTTGACCTCATCCCACAGCGCCGAGCCTCGCAGCGACTTCTCGACGACTGCGTCGAGTTCGGCTCTGTTCTTGATCCCCATCAAGCGCGGCCCGTAGGCGACGTTGTCGTAGATCGACTTCGGAAAAGGATTCGGCTTCTGGAAGACCATCCCAATTCGACGCCGCACCTCGGTCGAGTTGACCTCCGGGTCGTACAGGTTGACGCCGTGATAGTTGATCGTTCCCTCGACTTTGGCTGTCTCGATGAAGTCGTTCATCCGGTTCAAGCATCGCAGGATGGTTGTCTTGCCGCATCCTGACGGGCCAATAAATGCCGTGATTTCGTGCTCACGAATCGACATCGAGGCGCCCCGAACGGCGCGGAAGTCACCGTACAACACGCTGACGTCGCTGAGTTCGAAGACCGGATGACTCAGCTCGGGGGTGACCGCGGTCAATGAAGCTCGTGTCTCGTTGCTCACATCAATACCTATCATCCGTTCGGGTGCCTGCTGGGTCACAGTATCGCTCAGTTCGTTGTTCACGTTCCGGTCCTCCTTCGTTCAAATCGGTTGCGAAGAACGATCGCCGCGGAGTTGAAGAACAGCACGAGAACCAATAACACCACCCCGGCCGCGGCGGCGGCTTCGGTGAAACTGTGCTCGGACCCGGGCGGCTGCGGTTTGCCCGACCAGCTGTAGATCAGGATCGGTACGGCCGTGAACCTGCCACTCAACGACGTCTCAGGGAGCAGGCCGGTCACAGCACCGACGATGATCAGCGGCGCAGCTTCACCGAACGCACGTGCCAGCGACAGCATCGTGCCGGTCAGAATCCCCGGGGCGGCGTACGGAAGAACGTGATCCCGGGTGACTTCCCAACGCGAGGCACCGACTCCGAATCCGCCATCGCGAAGCCCCTGCGGAACGGCACGGATCGCCTCCATCGACGTGATCACGATGATTGGCAGCACGAGCACCGACATCGTGAGCCCGGCCGCTATCAGGGTCTTGCCGGATGACATCGGCTCGAGCCACGTGACAAAGATGATGAATCCGAGTACACCGAAGATCACCGCTGGAACGCCGGCAAGATTGCGGATATTCACGAGGATCAACTGTGTCCATCGATTCTTGGCAGAGGCGTACTCCTCGAGGTACACGGCGGCCGCGATGCCCATCGGGATGGCGATGACCACAACCGCGATTCCGATCACTGCCGACCCAAATAGCCCTGGCCAAACTCCGATCTTGTCGGGGTCAGAACCGATTGACGACGTGATGAACGACCACTTGCGATCGGCAAGGTACGGACCCGCCTCTGCAAACAACTGAATCAGCAGCGTCAACAAGATGACGAGCGTGAGCAACATCGCAAACAGCAGCAGGCCCGCCATCACGAAGCCGGCTGTATCGCGCTCGCGCCTCGTCAGGCTGGCTCGCACGGTTTCCGTCGCTGTCTTGCCGCCGAGGGCCGGGGTTACGAGTGCCATGAGTTCCTCAGTACTGCTCTCGGATTCGATTCACGATCCGGTTCCCGACCAGGTTCAAGAGCATCGTGATCACGAACAACAACGCTCCAACGAAATACAGCACTTCGAACGACGCTCCGCCGACGTCTTGATCGGTCCCGCCGACGGCATTCGTCATCGCCCCGGTCATGCTCAATCCCTTCGACGTCGGGGAGTAGCCGTCGAACGGACCCGACCCGTCGATGCCGGCGGCCATCGTCGCCACCATCGTCTCACCGATCGCACGTGACACAGCAATGATGAACGCCGCAACGAGTCCACTGATCGCTGCCGGCAACACGATTCGAAACACGGTGTTGATCTTGCGGGCACCGATCGCGTAACTAGCTTCTCGCAATGAATCGGGAACCGACGCAAGGGCATCCTCGCTGACCGATGCCATGATCGGGATCACCAAAATACCGATCCCGAGGCCTGCCGCGAGCATGTTGAACTGGCTCGTCGGGTTGAATGCCGGCGTCACGATCTCCGGCGCGACGAACCGGAGCACGAAGTATCCGACGATCACACTTGGGATACCAGCCAGCACTTCGATCACCGGCTTGATCACGCGCCGTACACGAGGCGAGGCATACTCGGACAGGAACACGGCCACGCTGAGACCGAGCGGCACGGCGACCACCATTGCCACAAGCCCCATCATGAAACTGCCCCACACGATCGTCCGCAAGTCGAATCGTTCACGACGCGGGAGCCAACCGTTGTCGGAAAGAATCCCGGCCTTCCAATCGATCAGGCGAAGAAAGTTGATCGCTCCACGAAACAAGACGAACACGATCAGCGCACTGATCAGCACCGTGGCCATTGCCGCAGCCTGGAACAACAAGCGCATCAGACGCTCGCGATTGCGCTGTTTGGAACTGCCCCGCAGGTCGGTCAGGGTGAGCATCGTGCTCCTGGGTCACTCAGGCCTAGCTGCGCTAGGCAATCTTTCAAGGAGTCCCGGTCCCGCACTGGTGAACCACCGTTGGCGGTGATTCGCCAGTGCGGATCCATGAACGATTATTGCTTGCTCAGAGCGCCGCCGCCCAAGCGGCCTGTGTGGCAGCGACACGATCCGCTGGCAGGTCGACGTAGCCGGCCTCGCCGACGGTCGCAAGACCCTGCTCGGAAAGGTACAGGTCGACGTACGCGGCGACTGCCGGGTTTTCGGCGGCCTTGTCGGTGTTGACATAGATGTAGAGCGATCGGGAGAACCCGTATGAACCGTCACCGATCGTCTCGTCAGTCGGAACGACGCAACCGTCACCGGTGTCGATCGCGATCGCCTTGAGGCGGTCCTGCTCCGCCTTGAAGTAGGCGTACCCGACCCAACCTAGGCTCGTGTCTGAGCCCTCGATGCCTTCGATGATGAAGTTGTCGTTCGCCGACGACGAATAGTCGGCTCGTGTGAACACACTGTCCTCACCGATTCGCTCTTCGGCGAGCCCAGCGATTGCGAACTCCACGAAGGAGTCGTAGGTGCCTGACTCTTCACCGGGACCGACGACCGTCAACGGCACATCGGGGAACGGGCCGGATGCCGAACCGACTTCGGTGGCGAGTGCATCAGCATCGCTCCAGCTGGCAAAACCTTCCGACTCCGGACCCATCAGGGCGTACAGCGCCGGAACATCGAGGCATTCGACGGCCGTATTTGCCGGGTTCGTGAGCACTGACAGCCCGTCGATGGCGATTTCGAGTTCGACGAAGTTGACACCGCCATCGGCGCACAGCGCGGCTTCTTCGTCCTTGATCTTGCGAGAAGCATCTGAAATGTCAGACTCGCCGCCGCAGAACAGTTTGAAGCCGTCACCAGTGCCGGGGCCTTCGACCGTGACCGCGAGGTCACCTCCCGAGAGTTCGCCGGCCAACTCGCCGACTCGAATCGAGATCGGCTCGACGGTTGACGAACCGGACACAAAGACGGACCCTGCTGCCAACTCGCCTGCCGGGGCACTCTCGGATACCTCACTGGACATTGCTGTCTCAGCCGAGGCACTGTCCGACACCGCGGTGTCAGAGGCGGCCGTCTCGGCAGATGCTGTGTCGGCAGATGCTGCGTCGGCTGTTGCCGTGTCAGCTGACGCTGTGTCGGCTGCGTCGTCGCCACCACATGCCGCAAGTGCGAGTGTTGCGACGATCGCCGTTGCGGCAATGCGTTTCGAAGAGATCTTCACGTTGTGTTCTCCAATCAATCTTGTTCACGGATTGTGAAGCCATTCACGACTTCGACCAAGACGGTAAGTAGGCCGGATGAACGGCCACCCTGATTCAGGTGAACGACAGGTGAACATCAACAGAACTGACGGGATTGATCCCAGGTCAGGGACTCGTTCATCTCCCGTTCACGCGCTCTTGAGCGCCATGTTGCGCGTTCCTTAACGCCGAGTCGATTGCTGGCGTTCGACGGTCCAGCGGTACATCTGCTCCTGAGCATCCGGCTCATAGCGTTGGCGTGCCCCGATCCGTAGCCACGAATCATCGGGCTGAAGTTCCCACCTGACGATCTCGTCCGAGAGATCGAACGCCAGCACCTGGTCGAGCCACTCGCGGTGTTTGGGATGATCAATCGGGACCAGCACCTCGACTCGACGATCAAGGTTGCGCGGCATCAGATCAGCGGATCCGATGAAGTAGATCGGTTGGTCGTTCTCGTCTCCATGACCGAACCGGTACACCCGGCTGTGCTCGAGGTACCGCCCGAGAATGCTGCGCACCCGAATGTTTTCGGACAGTTCGGGCACTCCGGCGCGCATCGTGCAAATGCCGCGCACCAGGCAATCGATCTGCACTCCTGCCTGACTGGCAGCGTAGAGGGACTCCGCCATAGTTTGATCGGCGATCGAGTTGCACTTGAACGTGATCCGCCCATCGTTGCCGAAGGACGACTCATGTTCGATCAGGTCGAGCAACTGACGCCGAAGATCGCGCGGTGCGACCAGTAACGTGCGGTACTCCTCGCTGCGGCTGTACCCGGTGAGATGGTTGAAGAGTTGGGCGGCATCGGCACCGATGTCGTTATCGCTCGTCAGGAATCCGATGTCCTCGTAAAGTCGAGCCGTCTTCGAGTTGTAGTTTCCCGTGCCGATGTGGCAGTAGCGACGAAGCTGGTCACCGTCGTCGCGAACAACGAGCACGACCTTCGAATGGGTCTTCAACCCAACCATGCCGTAGACCACGTGGACGCCCGCGCGTTCGAGCTGTTTGGCCCATTCCACGTTGTTGGCCTCGTCAAAGCGCGCCTTCAGTTCGACCAACACGGCGACCTGAACGCCGCGTTCGGAGGCTTTGATCAAACTTCGAATGATCGGGCTGTCCCCGCCCGCTCGATACAGCGTCATCTTGATCGATTGCACACGGCGATCAGTGGCGGCCTGCTCGATGAAGACTTCGATGCTGCTGGCGAAGCTCTCGTACGGATGGTGCACCAGTAGTGCCCGATCGCGGATCACCGAGAAGATCGAGCGGTCGTTGTCTTCGGCAACCAGCAACCGACCCGCCGTCACGGGGGGCCAGGCACGATCCTTGAGGTCATGCCTGTCGATCGAGTGCAGTTGCATGAGGCAACTGAGATCGATCAGCGACCGCAGCATCGTGACGTTGCGAGCATCGAGTTCGAGTTCGCGGACGAGCAGTTCCAGCATCTCGTCGCCCACGGTGTCGGCAACTTCGAGTCGGATCGCCCGGTTGAATCGGCGCCGGCGAAGTTCGAGTTCGACCGCTTCGAGCAGATCGTCGGCCTCTTCCTCCTCCAACGTGAGGTCGGCGTTGCGGGTGACCCGGAACACCGTCCACTCTTCCACAACCATCCCGACGAACAATGTGTGCATGTGCGCTGCGACGACCTGTTCGGCGGGTACGAAGCGGCCGTCACCGAGCGGGATCAAACGCGGAAACACTGTGGGAATTTTGAGCCGAACGAAACGCCGCTCTGCGGTCTCAGGGTCGGCGACATGGGCAGCGATGCTGAGCGCCAGGTTCGAGATATACGGGAACGGGTGGCCGGGGTCGACAGCCAGCGGCGTAAGCACCGGAAAGATGCGGGCGTCAAAGTACTCGCCCATTGCACGCCGATCGTGATCACCGAGCTCACCCCAACCGACGATTGCCAGACCTTCCGCCGCCAGTGCAGGGACCAACTCCTCGAGGAATAACGACTCCTGTCGAGCAACCAGGTCTGGTACCCGAGCCGAAATTTCGATCAGTTGCTGGAGCGGAGAACGACCGTCCCACGTCGGTTCCTCGATACCTGCTGCAACCTGGTCGCGCAGCGCGGCGACGCGAACCTGGAAGAACTCGTCAAGGTTGGTCGAAAAGATCGCAAGGAACTTGGCTCGTTCGAGCAGCGGGATGCCGGGCTCGGACGCTAATGCCAGCACGCGATCGTTGAAGTCGAGCCAGCTCAGTTCGCGGTTGAGCAGTCGATGGGTTTCGCCCATCGCTCGCTCACGTGACTCAGAATCAGTCGGCGGTGACGTCAGCAATGCCGAGCTCCCACTCAAGGGAGATCAATTCACGTTCAGCGTCACGATTGATCCGCTCCTTGTTCCGGCGGAACTGCGGATCGTCACGTGGGAGCAGCACGAGTCGGGCCAGCGCACGGGCACGAAAATCGTCGAGTACCTGACGATCACCCCAGTCTCCAAAGACCTCCCAGTGCGGGGAAACCGAACCGAGGAACACGATTCGAGCATGAGCTCGCGGCGCAGCTTCTTGGAGGACGTCGGACATGCGTGCCAGCCTAGCGGTCGCCGATCGCCAACGTCCGGTCGAGATCGTGGTCGAGATCGTGGTCGAAGTGGAGCTCCGCTGGGTGCCAAACCTGGCCGTCGAATGATGACAAATCTGTGACCATTTGACGTCACTCTCTTAAAACGATGGACTTTTCTTTACAGTTCCGTTACGCTTTGCCCCCAAGCGGGAACCAAACGGCTTCGCCGAACGTCTAGTGCAACAGGTGCGCCGAATGGTTCGGGACAAAATGCACACGGCGAGCCGACAGCAATCACAACGCCCACCACAACGCCAACCACAACGATCGAGACGGTCGACTCACCCACCAGGAGGCGCGAGGACCATGAATACGAGCCCATTACCAGATCCCGACTCGATCACCGCATGGATGGGCGCTGGTGCCTGTCGGATGTACCCACCGGCCACGTTTTTTCCGAGCGACGGCGTTGGGGTCGACAGGGCCCGCAAGATCTGCGCCACGTGTCCGGTCAAGACCGAATGCCTCGACCACGCACTGGAGAACCGGATCGAACACGGTGTCTGGGGTGGTTGCAGCGAACGTGAGCGTCGTCGAATCCTCAAGCGCCAACGGCTTGCCGCCATCGACGGTAACTCGATCACGTAACGTCCGGCGGGCGTTGACCTACACCGCCTCAAGCGAACGCCAAGCGGCGATCAACGACCGGCCTCGATGGCAGGCCGACGATTCAACTCTTGGCTATCGACTCAGCTCTTCGCTTCGGTGTCGTCCTTCAAACCGTCAGCAAGGCCGTCTTTGAACTCTTTTTGGGCCTTACCGAGGTTCTTTGCCAGCTTGGGCAGCTGTGAACCGCCGAAGACGAGCAGGACGATCACCAAGACGATGATCATTTCACCAGTTCCGAAACTTCCCATGCCCGAAGCCTAACCCCTACGCACCGATGATGCTGCGCGCCGACTGCGCACGCTGACGACGAATCCGGCGACGTTCACGCTCGGACAGGCCGCCCCAGATCCCGAACTTCTCGCCGTTTTGCAATGCGAACTCGAGACACTGCTCGCGGACCACGCAGCCTCGGCAGACTTCCTTGGCCTCACGGGTGGAGGCACCACGCTCGGGGAAGAACAGATCAGGATCGACTCCGAGACAGTTGGCGTCGTCTTGCCAGTTCTCTGGAAGTTCTGCTGGTTGCAGCATGTCGTCGTACATATCTGGGGACCCCTGCCGTGGTCTTGGTGGGCCGGAACCCAGCGATCGATTGGAGCAACAGTGTAGTTACACCGATGTCATTCTCGCATAGCAGACCACATTGTGGCAAGGGTGGATTTCGCGAACTTGTGAGCAGGGCCGGGGCAACATCACACCCGCTTCAGCTCGCTTCAACCAGCGCGGCGACGCGTCATGCGCCGACGATGCTCCAAGAAATCGACCAACACGTAGTCACCCAAAGCCTCGTTGGTCGTGTAGAACGCTCGGCCACGATTGATCTGCGTCATCCGTTCGATGAATGCCGTCAGCGCCGTGGTGGCATCGAGCACGAACGTGTTGATTCTGATCTGCTCGCGGGTGCACCGCACAACTTCTCGCAGCGTCGCCTCGATTGTTTCACGCACGGGCGGATAGTTGAACGACACGTCGCCGCGAGGCGTGATGTGGGCGGTCGGTTCGCCGTCGGTGATCATGATGATCTGCTTCGAGCCGGTCTGCTTCGCCAACAACTGGCGAGCAAGGGTGAACCCGTGATGCATGTTGGTGCCGTACACAAAGTCCCACGACACCTCCGGCAGCTGTTGAGGTGTGATTATCCGTGCGGTCTCGCTGAACCCCACGAGACCGAGGTAGTCACGCGGGAACTGCGACGAGATCAGGTGATGCAACGCCATCGCGACCTTCTTGGCCGGCAGGAAGTTGTCACGCATCGGCATCGACATCGACAGGTCGAGCATCAGGACGGTCGACGAACGAGTGAGGTGCTCGGTGCGTTCGATTTCGAAGTCGTCCGGTTGCAAGCGCACCGGTGTCCCACTCCCCGACCGTCGCAACGCGTTACGGATCGTGCCGTGAAGATCGAGCTCGAAGGCGTCACCGAACTCGTACGGCTTGGTCTGGTATGTCCGCTCGTGTCCCTGGCCGAACTGGTGTAGCTGATGTTGGCCGACCGACTCCTTGTTGAGCTTGGTGAACAGATCGCGCAACGCGTTCGAACCGATCGCCCGAAGGCCTTTCGGGGTCAGTTCAAGGCGACCCTCCTTGTTCTCGATCAGCCCAGCCTCTTCGAGCATCTTCGTGAGTTGGGCCAGTCGCTTAAGTGACTTGGCAGCGTCGTCGCCCATCAGATCCCGAACACGATCCATGTCAGCTTCGGCAAGGGCGCCAGGGTTGGTGGCGTTCTTCAGCAGGTGTTCGAGTTGGTCGAGATCGCCAAGGTCTTGCATCGCCTGCATCGCCTGCGACATCCCCATCGGATTCTGACCCTCGAACTCGTACGACTGGCCCCAATTCATCTCAGGAAACATCGACTGCAGGTTGCCGCCGAGCTGTTCCATCTGCCAACGCAGATCCATGTCGCCGAGTAACTGATCCGAGAGTTGTTGCAGCTGTGCCCGCTGCTCGGGCGTCATAGAGTTGAGCATCGCCCGCATCGCAGCCATCCGACGCGCCATGAGTTCCAACAGTTCCTCAAGAGTCTCGGGGTTCTCGGGGAAGAAGTCACCGAACTCTTCCATGAACTGTTCGAAGCCAGGGTCTTCGCCGCGCTGGTTGCGATCGAGCATCTCGTTGAGGGCGGCGAGCATGTCTTTCATGCGCTGCATATCCCCGGGCGACATGTTCTGCATGCCATCAGACATCTGATCGACGATCTGCTGCATCAACTGCTCCCGCAGTCGCTCCATCATCTGCTCGAAACGCTGTTGCGCCTCTGCCGACTCGAAGTCGTACGAACTCAACTCGCGGACCTTGCCAGCCAAGTCATTCGGCATCAGGTCGAGTCGCATGTTGCGCTCGTCGGCGGCATCACGGGCGGTCTCGGCTCGGCGCTCGTCACCGCTGTTCTCGGCATCTCGTTTGGCGTTGTCGATGGCGTGGCGTTCCTCATCGACGATGTCGTCGAGCTCACGCGAGATCTCGTCGTAGACCCCGCCGAGGTCGTGCTGGTCGAGGCGCGATTGTCGTTCCGTGCGGAGCTTCTCGAGTAACTCGCGCAAACCCTGCAGACGTTCGCCGTCAGGCCCGCGCATGCCTTCCTGCATCATCCGCCGAAGGGCCGCATTGACGTCGCCGTGATACAGCAGTTCGTCAGTGAGCTGATCAAACAATAGATCGGCATCGAGATCGAAGCCGCGTTGCGACCCATCCCATCGGGAGTAGGTGAAGCGCGCCGCCATGTGTCAAACGTAACGCGTTACCAACCCACAAGTACCGTCGTGTCGTGTCGTAATGTGTGTCGATGCGGGTACCGCGCACGTTTTGTTTCCTCGACCTGTCAGGGTTCACGAACTACACCGCGGCCTACGGCGACGACGCCGCCGGGAGGCTGCTAGGAACGTTCCGCACCCTCACACGCGAGGTTGCCTCCGAGCGTGGCGTTCGGATCGCCAAGTGGCTCGGTGACGGCTGCATGATCGTCGCCGTCGAACAATCCAACGCACTCAATTTCATCACCGATCTCGAACATCGGGCCCGGGCCGTGTGCGCCCCATTGACGTTACGGGCAGGAATCGCCACCGGACACGCTTTGTTGTTCGAAGGCGATGATTACATCGGGTCGGCGGTCAACATGGCTGCCCGGCTCTGCGATCACGCCCAAAACTTCGACGTGTTGATGCCGACAATGCACATCGGCCAACTCCCGGAAGGCATCTCGGCCGAGCCGGTCGGTGAGGTCGAACTGCGCGGCTTTCCCGGAGCGATCGACATCGTGCGACTGACCGGCACGCCGCCGCCGCCGCCCGCACACGACTTCGACGACATAGGACACATCGCAGGCACGAGCCCTGACCAGCCGGAGCGCCCACTGCCCGGATGGCGTTAGGGCGATCGGTTGGGTGCCTCACCTAACCGATCGCCTGCTTGGCAACTCCGTCGACGAGGGCCTGTTGCGAGTAGTCGCCGGGCCCGGCGAATGCACGACGGGAGGCGACGGTTCGGAGCGCCTCGTCCTTACTTGCTCCGAGCATGATCAGTACGCACACCGCCATCGTTCCTGCCCTGCCCTGGCCGGCGGCGCAATGCATCACGACGCCTTCCCCGGCTTCGAGCCTGGCCGTGATCAAGCGGAGGAAGGGCAGCACTGTGTCTGCACCCGGTGCCCCGAAGTTTCCGATCGGAAACCACAGCGCCTTTGCGCCGAGATTGCGTTTCAGCCATTCGACATAACCCGGAAACCGCACTTCGAGTTCTTCGACCGAGTTCAGGCACACCACCGTGGTGGCACCGTCGGCCCATGCCAGCGTGGCGTCAGGATCGGGGGCAATATCGACGCGACCGCACAACCACAGTGACCCATCGGTCGACGGAAGCGGGATGCGGTCGATGCTCACGGTGCTGGGCGATGGAGCACCGCCGATGTCGGCCGGACATCGACGAAGGCACCCTCGACCTCGGCGTCGCCGTCGACGACGAGGCTGAACCCGTCAGAGTGGGCAGCGGGCGGGAACACGATCGACAGCTGCGGACGCGCACTGGCATTGCGGCAGGCCCGCCCACCTCCCGCATCGAACCGCAATCGGCGTTGGTCAGCCTCACCGGCGATCACCGGCGTCAGCGCCACGAGGTGCGGACGGGCATCGTCGGACACGGTGAGCAGATAGCCAAACCCCCATAGCTCGATGTCTGCAAACAGTTGGTCGAGACTCACGCCGACGCTCATCCGCCCAACCGTACTCATGACGATCAACTTGGCGATGCCCAGCCGTCTGAGCGCGCGGTTAGGAGAAAATATTTAGGTTTAGCGCGCGCACAAGTAAATTTTTGTGGGGGGGGTTTTAAGGGGCGACGGAAAATTGAATATAGGGTTGATTTGACAACGGCACGCAC
>JANMTV010000060.1:0-23934 GCA_031390905.1 Ilumatobacteraceae bacterium
GAGGTCATTGGGGTGCTTCGGTGTGGACGATTGACGCGACAGGCGATGGTTGGAATGCGTCGATGAACAATCGAACGGATCGTCTCGACCCGAGGAGTTCTATTCGATCGGTTCGGTGGGCTTCCGCCAGCGGGACGTGCCCGAGGTAGGTGCGGTAGAGCGTTGACCGGTCGGTGCGCACGGCGACGTCGATCTCGAATCGGGGATCGGCGAGGCACAGTGACGCGTCGTGGTCGACAACGATCCAGTACCGCTTGGGGTGGTCGGTGAAGTTGACGGAAATCGTGAAGCGGGACCTCGGCAGCTTGCTGGGGTCGAGTCGCCGGTGTAGCCACCACAGCAGCAGATCCGGGTCGAGTTCTTCTGGCTCGGGTTCGCCGAAGGTCCATCGCGCGCCCCATGTTGCGAGACCGAACACGACCGGTTCGAGGTCGCGGCCCGAGGACGTCAGTCGATAGCTGCCGTCGTCATCCTGTTCGATCACGCCGGCCCGTAGCAGTTGCTGGAGCCGTCGGCTGAGCAAGGCGCGGGAAAGTCCAGGGTTGCCGCGCACGAACTCGTTGAACCGAGACGTACCGGTCAACAGGTCGCGAACGATGTGAATCGTCCAGCGATCACCGAGCAGCTCGGCCGACCGAGAGATCGGGCAATATTGACCATAGGTCTTCATTCGATCACTCTGGCACAGTTCAGTATTGGAACTGGACGGCAAGCTCGCCAAGTTCTTGGCTGAGTAGTGACACACAGAAAATCCACTCTCTGCCGAATCGAACCGAGGACTGATGCACATCACCAAGAACGACATCCCGACCAAGATCGACGTGCCCGGCGCGGTCGCTCGCCAAGCGATCAATTTCGGCGACGCCGCGGATTACGGATCGCTGGCGGCTGAGTACTTCTCGCTCGGAGCGGGTACCGACATCGCGCCGTTGCTGAAAGGCCTCGACGGCGACGCCTGTCAGGCCCCCCACTGGGGATTCATGATGTCGGGTGAGGTCGTGATCGCCTACACCGACGGCCACGAGGAGACCTGTGTCGGCGACGACCTCTTCTACTGGCCGCCGGGGCACAGCGTGCGGGTGGTGAGGGATGCCGAAGTGATTCTCTTCAGCCCGCAAGTCGAACATGCCGAGGTGATCAACCACATGATCGCCGCCATGGCCGGCTGACCTGAAGCGAACTCAAACCGTTCTGGCTCAGTCCGGCTGGCTCAGGTGCCGATCACCCCGCCGTTGTTCTTGGTGATCACGAGTGTTGCCGCGCGTGGACGCCCTTCGCCGATCGGCTTGAAGTCTGGCCAGTTGCTGATCGCCTGAGGGGCGGCCGGGTTGCTGAGTTCGGTTGACGGTTCGCCGGGGTGTTGGATGTCGACGAACATCGTGCGTTGGTCCGGGGTGGTGCACACGCCCGTGACCTCGCATCCCTTTGGCCCGACCAGGAATCGACGCGTCTCTTTCGTCTCGGCATCGGCGACGAGCATCATGTTGTTGGTGATGTTGGCGTATGGCCCAATCCCGAGCGTGCTCGTGGAGATGTCGGTCTGAATCCAAATCCGTCCGTCGGGGTCGGCCCAGATTCCGTCGGGTGAACCGAACATGTCACCATTCACGTTGCCTCCGGGCTCGTACCCATCGAGTAACAGTGGGTTTGATGGATCGCCGGCCAGCATGAAGATGTCCCAGGTGAACGTCGTTGCGTCGGCATCGCCGTTCTCCGACCAGCGCACGATCTGACCGTACGGATTTCCTTGGCCGGTCGCCGATCGAGGGTTGGCATCGTCGGGTACAGAGTTCGGGTTCTCTGACGCAACCGTCGTCGTGCGACCGCGTCGGCTGTTGTTCGACAGCGCGACGTACACCCGGCCATCGGGGGCGACCGTCAACCACTCCGGCCGGTCCATCTTGGTGGCGCCAACGAGGTCGCCCGCCACGCGGGCATGGACCAGAATGTCGTCGATCGTCATTGCAGCCAACGCCGGATTCGACGGGTCGAGCGGAATCCACTCACCGACCCCCATCTCGTCACCCACGGCGTCACCGGCATCGAACCGCCCGACATACAACTGACCTTCGGCCAACGGGCTGATACCCATCTTGCGGGCCGCCTTCACCGTCCGAGAGCCGACGAACTTGTAGATGTAGTTGTTGCGCTCATCGTCGCCGGAATACACGACAGCACGACCATCGCAGGTCGTCGCGAACGCTGCGCTCTCATGCTTGAAACGACCCATCGCGGTGAGCTTCTGGGGAGTGCTGTCTGGGTCGTAGGGGTCGATCTCAACCATCCAACCGAGTCGGTTGGCCTCGTTGGGATTGAGCCGCACGTTGAACCTCGGATCCTGCTCGAACCACCGATACCCGAAGCCAACGTTCGTAATCCCGTAACGGTTCTGCTTCACCGTCGGTGTGTAGTCGCCGTCCCAGCCGAAGTAACCGTTGAAGTTTTCTTCGCAGGTCACATAGGTACCCCATGAGCTTTGGCCGCTGCCGCAGTTGTTGATGGTGCCGAGCGACACTGTGCCGGTTAGGTCGTCGGCGGTCTGCAGGAAGGGCGAACCGGCGGCAGGGCCGACGAATTCAATCGGGGTGGCACCCGTGATTCGTCGTCCGAATCCGGACGGCCGGACCACGTTCCACTGACCGCGGTGTTTGCGGATCTCGATCACTGACACGCCGTGAGCTGCAACTGCCTTACGCACCTTGTCGGCGCTCCAGTTGTCCATGCCGTCTGTAAACAGCAGCCCCTGATCGACATATTCGTGGTTGATGCACAGCAATC
Organism: Ilumatobacteraceae bacterium; assembly: GCA_031390905.1. Taxonomy (GTDB): domain Bacteria; phylum Actinomycetota; class Acidimicrobiia; order Acidimicrobiales; family Ilumatobacteraceae; genus Ilumatobacter. Next base: position 2,779 of record JANMTV010000060.1, read on the forward strand.
CGCGACTCGAGTTGCTCGAACGCTTCGATAGCGGGAAGAAGAAGATTCCGTCGTGGTGCATACCGGCCTGAACCGACTGGGCCTCCCAGTCCTGCGAGGCGTCGAACTCGAAGGCTGGGCCATTGGAGACCGGATCGCCCCACGCGTACAGAACGGCGGCGGTGTAGCCGGGAGGCACGGTGACGTCGTCGATGCTGTTGAGCGGCACTGACTGAAAGCCGATTCGGCTACGCCGACCGCCGCGACGGTGATGCGACTCGGTTTCGCAGCGATCATCGGAATCGTCGTCGTCGTCGTCATGGGCCAGGGCGACTCCGTGCGAGGTAAAGCCGGCAAGCAACGCGAACGATGCTGCCGCTCCGCCGATTTTGAGAACGTTGCGGCGGCTGAGGTGGGCCGCCACAATGTCGTCGAGCGAGCGATTGTTGCTCAGGTTGGTGTCGATGTCGTCTTCGGTGCTCATCGGGATCCTCGCAATCAATGGGTATGGTTTCTCGTGCCGAAACCATACGCCACTTCGTGAGTGCCTCTGAACGGAGGTGTATCTGAGCCGAACGGGCCGGCTGATCGGCTCAGGGTCGCCAGCTGTGGAGCATCTGGTAGTAGTTGGCGCGCTCGTATACGTCGGGGTCTGGGACGTTACGCCGGCTCACACTGCCTTTCAATTGCTCGACGCTCGCGTAGTCGCGCCCGGCCATCCAGTTGCGTACCCAATCCAGCATCACGGTGATCCGCTCGGGACCGTGTTGGAGTAGAGCGCTGGTCGTCATCGCCACGTCGGCGCCGGCGAGCAGCAATTTGAGCGCGTCGGCACCGTTGTGCACTCCAGTGGTGCCGGCCAGTGAACACGACGTGATCCCTCGCAAGATCCCGATCCAGTGCAGTGGCAACCGCAACTCGGCGGACGTCGATAGGTGAAGACGCGGAGTCACGTCAAGCGTCTCGAGTTCGATGTCGGGCTGGTACAACCGGTTGAACAGCACCAGGCCGTCGACACCCACCGATTCGAGCGCCAGCGCGAAGTGGCCGATCGAGGTGAACCACGGCCCGAGCTTCACCGCCACCGGCACCGTGACCTCGGCGCGAACCTCTTCGACGACTTCGAGGTACCGCTTCTCCACGTCAGCAGCGCTGCGTTTCGGATCGACGATCACGTCATACAGATTGAGCTCGATCGCCTGCGCCCCCGAATTCTCGAGGTACCGGGCGTACTTCACCCAGCCGCCGGGAGTGGTCCCGTTCAAGCTGGCGATGACAGGGATCGACAGTCGTGCCCTGGCCTGTTCCACGAGCGCGAGGTGCCGAGCGGGGCCGGTGTCGTACTCGTCGAACGAGGGAAGGTAGCTGAGCGCCTCACCGTGCATGTCTGTGCCGCGGTTGAGGGAATCGTCGAGAGTCGAGGCCTCTCGTACGATTTGCTCCTCGAATAGCGACGGCAGAACGATCGCTCCGGCCCCCGCCCGCTCCAACGACTCCCAGAGACCCGGGTTGCCGGTCAGCGGGCTGGCGGAGGCGACGATCGGACTGTTCAGACGAAGCCCGAGATATGTGGTAGAGAGATCGACGGAGCCGAGGCTCACTGGTGCACCATCCTTCTGTCGGTGGCTGTAAAGCTGTCGATGCACTCCCTGGTTCCCGCTGGGTCATCGCCTTCGTCGCTTGCGGTTTGACCGCCATCATGAGTTCTGCGAGGTCCGGCGGTCCAGGGCGTGTCGACTGGCAATAGGGCTGAGCGCCCCAGAGCGCCGATCAGTGAGCGACCGGCAGACACGTCCTGAACCACCGGGTGCTTCCTAACTGCGGTAACAGCGAGGAGGCTGAGATGAATGATTCCATGATCGGTTACGCCGGTGTGGACTGGGCAATGGATGGCCATGCCGTGTGTGTGGTCAACGAGCAAGGAGCGCTGATCGTCGAGTTCGACGTCGAACACACGGCCAGCGGATTGGCCGAGCTGTGCCGACGAGTCGGCGCTGCTGGCGCTCGACGGGTAGCGATCGAACGCCCGGACGGTCCGGTGGTCGACGCCCTGTTCGAAGCAGGTCTGGAGGTGGTGGTCGTGTCGTCGCGATCGGTCAAAGCACTCCGTGAGCGTTACGGAACGGCGGGCAACAAATCCGACCGATCCGATGCGTACGTGTTGGCCGATTGTCTTCGCACCGACGGCCACCGCTGGCGATCGATGGAACTGGACTCTCCAGCAACGGTCACCATCCGCACCCACGTTCGCGCTCGCAAGGACCTGGTCGAGACACGCGTCGCTGTCGCCAATCAGCTCCGGGCGCACCTGCGGATCGTGTTCCCCGGTGCGGTCGGCTTGTTCCGCGATATCGACAGCCCAATCTCGTTGCGGTTTCTCGAGCGATTCCCATCCGCAACCAGAGCGAACTGGCTGTCTGAGAAGCGACTCGGTGCATGGCTGGCCGCCAACGGCTACTCCGGCCGCAAACACCCCAGCGAACTCAACGCTCGACTGACCGCAGCGCCCGTCGGAGTGACCGGCGACGACGGCGACGCCCGCGGCGCGATCACACTCGCTTACGTCAACGTGCTCAAAGTTCTGCGAGTCCAGATCGACGAGCTCAACACCCGTCTCGACGAACTCCTCGACGCACACCCTGACGCACACATCTTCCGGTCGTTGCCACGCTGCGCCACCGTTCGTGCTGCAACGCTGCTCGCCGAAATCGGCGACTGCCGAGCCCGATTCCCGGACCCGGAATCGCTGTGCTGTCTCGCCGGTGTCGCCCCGTCCACCCGAGCAAGCGGCCGTCACCGCGTTGTCACCTTCCGATGGGCCAGCGACACCAAACTCCGAGAAGCGATCTGCGACTTCGCCGGCGACAGCTGGCGAGGCAACGCCTGGGCCGCGCACCGCTACCGAGAACTCCGCGCGAGCGGCAAGACCCACCCCCACGCCGAACGGATCCTCGCCCGCAGCTGGACCCACATCATCTGGCGATGCTGGCAAGACAACACCGCCTACGACCCCACCCGACACGGCAGCCACCAACGCCTCAACACCGAAGCGGCTTGAGGTAGGGCTTGACATAGGGCTACTCATGACTCATCCTCGGTTTCGGTGATGGTGTGCGGGGCGACATGGACCGGCGCGGTGCGTTCGATGCCTGCCAACTGCTCGTAGTGATGCCACCTCGCCGTCACGTCGGATTGGGCGAGTGCCAGCAGCTCCGCGGCACGGTCGGGATCGCTGCGTTGCAGCATCGAGAACCGTGCCTCGCTACCGGCGAAATCGGCGTAGGCCACCGTTGGGGCGGCGCTGTCGAGCTGGAACGGCTGCTTCGCCTCGCCGTCGCCCGGCTGGTAGCGGTACAAGGGCCAATGGCCGCTGTGCACGGCGGCCTTCTGATGCGTCATCGACTCACTCATGTCGAACCCGTGGGCTATGCAGGTGCTGTAGGCGATCACGAGCGACACCCCCGGCCACGCCTCCGCTTCGAGCAGTGCCTTGACCGTCTGGATATCGCTGGCACCGAGGGCGACGTGGGCGACGTACACATCGCCATACGACATTGCCTCGAGTCCGAGATCCTTCTTGGCGATTCCCTTACCGCTGGCGGCGAACTTGGCGACGGCACCTCTCGGGGTCGCCTTCGACGCTTGACCGCCCGTGTTCGAATACACCTCGGTGTCGAGCACGAGGACGTTCACGTTGCGGCCGCTGCCGAGGACGTGATCGAGGCCACCGGCTCCGATGTCGTACGCCCAGCCGTCGCCACCGACGATCCAGACGGTCTTGCGCACCAACGTGCCGATCAGCTCGAGCAGGTGCGTCGCATCGGGTGAATCGAGTGCCGTCAACGCTGACCGAAGCTGCTCGACGCGTGCCCGCTGTTGGCGAATCGGAATATCGCCTAGGTCGTCGACACTCGCGGCGATCTCGGAGGCAAGGTCTGCATCGACGAACGGCGCGTCTCCGGAGCTCAGCTTGTCGAGCAGACCGAGCGCAGCGTGCTGCTGGGCTTCGAGTCCGAGCCGGATCCCGAGGCCGAACTCGGCGTTGTCCTCGAACAGGCTGTTACTCCAAGCAGGGCCACGACCCTCGTCGTTGGTGCAGTAGGGGGTGGTCGGCAGGTTGCCGCCGTAGATGCTGCTGCACCCAGTCGCATTCGCAATCAGTAAATGATCGCCGAACAACTGCGTCAAGAGTTTCAGATACGGCGTCTCGCCACAGCCAGCGCATGCTCCACTGAACTCGAACAGTGGTTGACGCAGCTGGCTGGTCTTGACCGACGCCGGATCCCATTGGGCCGGGTCGGCCTCGTGTACCCGCAAGAACGCATCCCAGGCGACTCGCTCGACGTCGAGGTGATCTTCGATCGGACGCAGATTGATGCTCTTGCGCTTGACCTCACTCTTGTCGTGGGCAGGGCAGGCAGTCACGCATAGACCGCAGCCGGTGCAATCGTCTGGCGCGACCTGAACCGTCAGTGACATGCCGGGGACTTCGCGGCTCCGGAACGACTTGGTCTTCAAGACTTCAGCGCCGTCGGCGGTGAGTTGACCTGGTTCATAGACCTTGATCCGGATTGCCGCGTGTGGGCAGACGATTGCGCACTTCCCGCAGTCGATGCACAGATCCGCTTCCCATATCGGGATCTCGGTCGCGACCGTCCGCTTCTCGACGCGCGACGTTCCTGTCGGGAACGTGCCGTCTGGTGGCAGGGCACTCACGGGGAGTAGGTCGCCCTCGCCGGCCAGCATCCTGGCCGTCACACGCTGGACGAAGTCGGTGACTTCGCCGGTGACGGTGGGACGGCGATGCTTCGTCGCCGTCACCGTCTCCCCGATCGGTACGGGGAAAAGTTGGGCGAGCGTCGTGTCGACGGCGGCGATGTTACGTTGCACGACGACGTCGCCACGCTTGCCGTAGCTGGCGGCGATCGCTTCCTTCAACCTGGCGATCGCCTCGTCGGTCGGCAGCACATCCGCCAGTGCGAAGAAGCAGGTCTGCATCACCGTGTTCACGCGGCCGGCCAAACCGGCGGCCTCGGCGACAGCGGCGGCGTTGATCGCATGCAGGCGCAACCCTCGATCCAGCACATCCTGTTGCACTTCGACCGGCAGGCGATCCCAGATCTTGTCTGCCGGAAACGGGCTGTTGATCAACACCGTCGCCCCTGGTGCAGCGACGCTCAGCACGTCGATCCGTTCGAGGAAACTCCATTGGTGTACGCCCACGAACGTCGCCTGATCGATCAAGTACGTGCTGCCGATCGGCGCCGGGTCGAAGCGCAGATGACTGATGGTCATCGAACCCGACTTCTTCGAGTCGTATACGAAGTAGGCCTGCACGACGAGGTCGGTGTTCTGGCCGACAATCTTCGCTGTGTTCTTGTTGGCGCCGACGGTGCCGTCGGCGCCAAGCCCGTAGAAAACCGCACGGACGCGAGCGCGATCTGTGGTGAAGGTTGGATCGTACGTGAGGCTCGTGTGTGTGACGTCGTCGATGATCCCGACGGTGAACCCGTTGCGCGGCGTCTCCAGTGCCGCCTCGTCGAACACCGCCTTGACCATCGCCGGGGTGAACTCCTTACTGCTCAGCCCATATCGTCCGCCGATCACGCGAGGCAGCTTGCCGTCGGCCCACGATTCGGTCGGGCTGTGCCACATCGCCGACAGCACGTCGAGGTGCAACGGCTCGAAGGGCGCGCCCGGCTCCTTCGTACGGTCGAGCACCACAACTGTTTGCGTGCTCGGTGGCAGTGCCGCCAGCAGCGCCTCCGTGGGAAACGGGCGGAACAATCGAATCACGGCGACACCGACCCGTTCACCCGTGCGGCACAGTTCGTCCACGGTCTCCTTGGCGGCGCCTGCGCCCGATCCCATCAGCACAATCACGCGGTCGGCGTCCGGCGCACCGTGGTAGTCGACAAGCTGGTACTGGCGACCGGTTAACTCCGCAAGTTGGTCCATCCTCGACTGAACCGCACCGGGCACCCTGGCGTAAAACGGGTTGCAAGCCTCGCGGGCCTGGAAGAACACGTCGGGGTTCTGGGCGCTGCCGCGCAGCACCGGTCGATCGGGGTCGAGGCCGCGGGCACGGTGCTCGGCGACAGCGTCCTCGTCGATCATCGCCGCAAGGTCCTCTGCGCTTGGCACGTCGATGGTGCCAATTTCGTGACTGGTGCGGAAACCGTCGAAGAAGTGGAGGAATGGGATACGCGTGTCGAGCGTCGCCGCGTGTGCGACGGCGGCGAAGTCGGCGGTCTCTTGCACACCGCTGGCGCACAGCATGGCGAAGCCCGTCGTGCGGGCCGTCATCACATCGCTGTGATCGCCGAAGATGCTGAGCGCGTGCGTCGCAATTGTGCGGGCGGCGACGTGGATCACCGCTGGGGTCAGTTCGCCTGCAATCTTGAACATGTTCGGCAGCATCAGCAACAAGCCCTGGCTCGACGTGAAGGTCGTGCCCATCGCACCACGCGTGACCGCCCCGTGCAGTGTGCCGGCGGCACCAGCCTCGCTCTGCATCTCGATCACCTCGGGGACTGCACCCCACAGGTTCGTACGCCCCCGTGCGCTCCAATCGTCTGCCCACTCGCCCATCGGAGATGCCGGCGTGATCGGATAGATGGCGATCACCTCCGATGCCAGATGGGCAATTCGCGCCACCGCTTCGTTGCCGTCGACGACCTGACGCCGGCTGCGTCGGCGATCAGCGGGTACCGAACCATCGGTCAACAGGTCGATCGTCGTCATTCCATCTCCGCTCGTGTGATGTTTCGTCGTATGGCTACAGGACGTATGCCCCATGACGGGCAGTTCCAACCATCCTGAAAGCACGATAAGACGCCCCCACGCGACCCGACAGAGGCCTTCGGCCCATCATCGGTGATCGAGAGCGTTACGTCCTGATTCGTGCGAGCGACTGCACACGATCTTGCCGATCCGGTATGTTTCCGCGTGAAACCGGGTTAGGGTCTACGACTGAGCCGCAATTGGCGGCTCATTTTGTTGTAAGGACATGTAATGACTCAAGGTACTGTGAAATTTTTCAACGCCGAAAAGGGTTTCGGCTTTATCAGCCGCGACGGTGGCGACGATGTGTTCGTCCACTTCTCGAACATCGAGGGCAGCGGCTACAAGTCGCTCAACGAAGGTGACAAGGTCGAGTTTGAGGTCGCACCGGGCAAGAAGGGCGAGGAAGCCCAGAAGGTTCGCGTTCTCTGATCCAAACGGAGTGAAGGTTTGATCGAAGCCTGGTTGACTCCTCGGAGCAACCGGGCTTCGTCGTTTTCTGGGGCGACATCGTTGTGCCAGGCTGACGCGATGAACAGCACGGGCAAACCGCTTCGGATCGGCGTGATGAGCACGGCGGCGATTGGCACCGAGAAGGTGATTCCGGGAACCCAGGCAAGCGAGCGGTGCTCGGTCGATGCAATCTCGTCGCGTTCACTCGATACAGCTCGATCGGTGGCCGCCAGGCTCGGGATCCAGAAGGCGTACGGGTCCTACGACGAGCTGCTTGCTGACCCCGAGATCGATGCCGTGTACAACCCTTTGCCGAATCATCTGCACACCGAGTGGAACCTGGCGGCGATCCGGGCTGGCAAGCACGTGTTGGCTGAGAAGCCGTTTGCATTGAACGCGTCCGAGTGCGAACTGGTGTTCACCGAAGCCGAACGACACGGTGTCAAGGTCGTGGAGGCGTTCATGTACCGCTCGCATCCGACGTGGCGCGAGGTCAAACGGATCGTTGACTCCGGGGAGATCGGGGAAGTCCGCCACGTGCAGACCTTCTTCGGATACCGCAACGACGACGCCACCAACATTCGTAACATCGCCGCGTACGGCGGCGGAGCGCTGATGGATGTCGGCTGTTACGGGATCAACTCTGCGATGTTCCTGTTCGGTACCCAGCCCGAATTGGTCGGTGCGACGATCGACCGGCACCCGTTATTCGGTACTGACATGGTTACGTCGGCGCTGCTGCGATTCCCGAACGGCACTGCGAGCCTCACGTGCGCCACGGCTCTCGAACACGGGCAATGGGTTCACATCCTCGGATCGAACGGTCGGGTCGATTTCGGAATCCCGTTCAACATTCCCGTCGATCGGCCGACGTTCGTGTACGTCGCACAGGGTGGCAAGCCACCGGTTGAGCCAGCGATCCGAACGATCGAATTTCCGACCTGCAATCAGTACACGACGCAAGCCGACGCCTTCGCAGCCCACGTGCTCGATGATGTGGAGCCGACCCTCACCGGTGACGATTCGATCGCCACGATGCGGATCATCGATGAAATCTTCGCCACCGCTCGATAGCGCGTCGTCGGGCTGTCACACGAAGGTGGCCCAGTCGTCCAACGCCATTCGTCGGGATTCCAGCGAGTTGATCGGTGCATCCCAATCGGCGTGACCGATCGCCATGCCGCAGAACAGCAACTCCTCGTCCGGTGCCCCTACGAACTCGCGAACCGATGCTTGGTGAACAGACCAGAACTCCTGCGAGCACGTATCGATTCCGGCTTCCTGGGCGAGCAACATGAACGTTTGGAGGAACATGCCGAGGTCTGACCATTGCGGTGGACCCATCCGGCGATCGATGAAACAGAACAGCCCGCAGGGAGCACCGAACATGTCGCGGTTCTTGGCGAACTGTTGCGATCTGCCCTGCTTGTCTTCGCGTCCGATACCGATCGTGGCGTACATCGCCTCGCCGAGCGAGAACCGGTTCGTTCGGTACGGTTCCCACAAATCAGCGGGGTAGATCTCGTACTCGCCTCCAGTCGCCGGTCGATCGACCATGAAAGCCCGGAACCGAGTCAACGATTCACCGTTCAGCACGTAGATCCGCCATGGCTGCACGTTGCCGCCGCTCGGGGCACGTGCCGCCAACTCGAGCAACTCTCGGATCGTGTCGTCGCCAATCGGATCCGCCAGGAATTGGCGGACGGACTGGCGACGGGACACCGCTTCGGACACGTTCATTGCCCGAGTCTGTCGACTGCGATCGTCGGCTACCCAACCGGGAGATCGACGTCGGTGTTGCGGAAGTGCCGAACGACTTCGATCAGCACCGTCACACCGAGTGCCGCCGCGAAGGCAACGATGAACGCCATTGTGTGGTTGTCGGCGAATGCCTTACCGCCGATGTATCCCAATAAAGCCGCGTAGGTCGCCCAGATCGTGGCCGCCAGAGCCGTCCAGCCGATGAACCATTTGCGAGGTTGATGGGTGATCCCCGACGAGAGTGTGAGCGCAGTGCGCCCGCCAGGGATGAATCGGGCCGTAATCAGAAGCAGCCCACCTCTGACCCGGATCTGCTCATCGGCCCAGTCGAGCCGCCGTTTGAACTTCGCCTTTCGTTCGGCCCGGCGGCTCATCCAACCGCTCATTCGAGCGCCGAGCACATAGGCGGTGTTGTCCCCGAGGAACGCCCCAACTGCGCCGCACAAAATCACCCATCCGACGTTGTAGTGACCGACTCCGGCAGCGACGCCGCCGATGATTACGGAGGTTTCGCTTGGCACGATCGGGACGACCGAGTCGAAGTACGCAACTGCGAAAATCAGCGCCAGAAACCACCAGTGGGCCGAGACCTTGTCGAGCCACTCGGTGGCGTCGGTGAACACGTTGGCAAGCACGACCGCAGTCATTGCGGTGGCACGTTAGCTGGCCATTGCGGAAGGGTTGCGGACTGGCCTACGTTGCCGATTTCTCGGGAATCGTGATCCGTGACGGATGCATCGCCTGCACGGACGTACGCACACCGTGCTCCCATATCGACGGCCACGAGACGAACTCGCTGGCAACGCCGTCGAGCTCGAGACTGATCATGCCGTGACACGTCGCCCACAGCCAAGCGGCGATCTCGATCGGGTCACAGTCGGCGATCTCGCCGCGTTGCTGACCGAGTTTGACGCGTTCGACCATCATGAACAACGACGTGCCGGCGATCTCGCTCGCCTCGTGCGAGGCGACGAATCCGGGGACCGTCGAACGGAACATGATCCCGTAATAAGTCGGGTTGTTCTGGGCGAAGGTTCGGTAGGCGTTGGCAACATTGATGATGTCAGCGGAAACGTCGTCGGTCGACGGAACTTGATCGAGAAGCGCAATCAACCGGCGATGTCCATCAATGAAGAGTTCCTCGATCACTCCGTCCTTGCCGCCGAATCTGGAATACACGTTCATCGTGCTCATACCGGCTTCAGTGGCGATTCGTCGAACGGTGAGCGCATCCGGACCAGCGGTTGCCAGCAAGTGGTGAGCGGCGGCAATCAGTGCTGCACTGGTCTCATCATTCGCTCGGTTCACTGTGCCTCTTCCGTATGGTGGTCCAGGTGTTCAACTCGTCCGACGATTTCCGTACGCGATCGAGACCGTACCGGCGTTTAAAAGGCGATTCCAGTTAATAACGACCGCGATAGCTTAGAAATACTACTGTTCGAAATTGAATGAACGCTCATGGTGTTGGAAGTGGGGTCAGCGGCCGACGCTCAGTGGCGGAAACGTTTGTTTCGGTTTCGGTTCCCGGGATTCACTTTCAGGCGTCTACGCTCCGTTTATGCGTGTCGAGGTGAACTCAGAGCTGTGCCAGGGTCACAATCGTTGTTTCGCGCTGGCGCCAGAACTCTTCGACGTCGACGACTACGGTAATGCCGTCGTGATCGGCGACGGCGAGGTCTCAGCCGAGCTGGCCGACAAGGCGCGTTTGGCGCTCGCTAATTGTCCCGAATATGCGATCACCATCATCGACGTCGCCGACCCGTCATGACAACGACGCATGGACCGGTCGCTGACTGGGCGACTGATCTTGATCACGCCGACCCCGAGTACAATCGGTGCGCCCACGAAATCTGGACCGAGCTTCGGGAGAGCGGATGCCCTGTCGCCCATTCTGATCGCTACGGAGGTATGTGGGCTCCGGTCACTCATGCGCTCGTGCACGAGGTCGCATACGACACCGAGCACTTCACCAGTAATGGCGTGGTCGTCAGCAACGCCCGACCGTTCATGCCGCCACCGGTAGGCCCGGCGCCGCCGATCACCAGCGATCCGCCGTTTCATCAAGTCGCCCGTCGAATTCTGCTGCCGCCGTTTTCCCCGAAGGTGATCGACGCCTGGGAGCCTGAAATTCGGCGGCTGTGCAACGAGCTACTCGATCGAATGGGGGAAGTGACTCCCGGCGAGTCGATCGTCGACGCCGCACTCCAATACGCACAGTTCATCCCAGTCAACGTGATTTCCCGCATGCTCGGCTTTCCTCCGGAGGACGAGGCGACCTTCCGTCGTTTCGTTCACGACGTGATCGAGCAGGTCAACCTCCCCGTCGAGGAACGAATCGCCTCGTTCGCCGAACTCGATCAGTACCTCGATCGTCAGGTCCAAGAACACCGTGACAATCCGCGCGATGACCTTACGTCGTACCTACTCAACGTAGAGATCGACGGCAATCCGCTGAGCGTCGAACACGTGCGCGGCTCGATCGTGTTACTCCTGATTGCAGGGATCGATACGACGTGGAGTGCGATCGGGTCATCGCTATGGCATCTCGCCCACAACCCTGTCGACCTCCAGCGGCTCGTCGACGAACCAGAGGTCATGTTGTTCGCCCTCGAGGAATTCCTGCGGGCATACGCCCCGGTCACGATGGCTCGCCTGGTCAAAGATGACTACGACTTTCACGGTTGCCCGATGAAGGCCAACGAATGGGTGCTGCTGCCGTTTCCGGCCGCCAATCGCGACCCGGCGTTCTTTGATCAGGCCGACGAATTCATCATCGATCGTGAAGCCAACCGTCACGCCGCCTTCGGCCTCGGAATCCACCGCTGCATCGGATCCAACCTGGCGCGGCTCGAACTGAAGGTGGCGATCGAGGAATTCGTGAAGCGTTTCCCACGTTTCGAACCTGCCGGCGACGTGACGTGGAGCGTCGGTCAGATCCGGGGTCCACGCGTTCTGCCGCTACGCGTACTCGAAACGGCGTAAACCCCGACAGCTCTCCCAGGAGAGTTGAATGCATTTTGAATGCATTTAGCCATTCTCACCCAACGCTTACCGACATCTGGTGTACTCGTACTCGTGCAGGTGCTGTTAGCAGAGGACGATCGGGCAGTTAGGGAGTCGGTGGCGCGGGCGCTGAACCTCGAGGGCTACAGCGTGAGAGCTGTGAGTAACGGCGCGCTGGCACTCGACGCGCTGCGGGAACAGCCCGCTGATCTCGTCCTGCTCGACGTGTCGATGCCGATGGTCGACGGGCTCACTGTGTGTCGCGTGCTTCGTTCCGAGAAGAATCGTGTCCCGATTCTGATGTTGACAGCCCGAACGCAAACGAGCGATCGGGTAGCTGGTCTCGACGCCGGTGCGGACGACTACTTGCCCAAACCTTTCGACCTTGACGAGTTGTTCGCCCGAATGCGAGCCCTCCTGCGGCGCACGCAACCCGACACCGAAGACGACTTCGGCGTCTCCGAACAGCTCGAACTCGGAGATCTGCGGATCGATTGCGCCGGCCGGCGGGCGACTCGTGGTGACCGCGAGCTCGAGTTGAGCAAAACCGAATTCGATCTGTTGGAGTTGCTGATTCGGAATACCGGAATCGTGCTCGACCATTCCACGATCTACGACCGGATCTGGCACTACGACTTTGGCCCAGACTCGAAGAACCTTGCGGTGTACATCGGCTACATCCGTCGCAAGACGGAGGAGAATGGCGAACCGCGACTCGTCCACACCGTTCGCGGGGTCGGCTATATCGCGAGAGTCGAGGCGTCGTGAGCCTGCGGTGGAAGGTTGCCTTGGCGATGGCGGCGATTGCGACTCTGGCAACTGTGGCATTTGGCGTCGCCAGTTACCGCACGACACGTGACCGGTTGTACGCCGAGGTTGACCGCTCGCTGATCGAACTAGATGGTGCAGTCGGTGGTCGGCGACCAGGTCGCGATCTTGACCATGACGATCCGTTGGACCGCGGTCCGTTGGCCGGCTTTGCAGCCCAGCTGATCAGCCCAAACGGAGTTGTGCTGCAATCGACGTTTCCTCAAACGCTGCCAGTGACGGAGGCGGAATTGGCGCTGACCGGCAATCCGAGGGCCAGCACGTTTCGTACTGTTGACACGTCGGCTGGCGAGTATCGAGTGCGCTCTGTTGGGTTGCCGCGTGGCGTCGTCCAAGTTGGCAGGCCGCTCGATGAGACCAATCGCGTGCTGCGCAGTTTGCGTGCCAGGAGCTTGATGTTGGCTCTGCTGGTGGCTGCCGCCGCTGCTGGTGCCGGGCTCTGGATAGCGGGTCGCGTCACAGCATCACTGCGCCGCCTCACATTGGCTGCCGAGACGGTCGAATCGACCGGGCGCCTCGACGTGAAGACTCACGAGGGCGGCAGCGACGAAGTCGGACGGCTGGCGGACGCCTTCGATCGGATGCTGGCGGCGTTGTCGCGGTCGAAGGACGACCAACACCGCCTGGTGCAAGATGCAGGGCACGAACTGCGCACGCCGCTCACCAGCCTTCGAACGAATCTCGACTCCCTCCGCCGTTATCCCGGCATGGGTGAAGCCGATCGTGAAGCGATCATCGGCGACCTGCATGCCGAAACAGCGGAACTGACCGAACTGGTCAACGAGATCATCGCTGTCGCCAGCGGCGAGGTGGAGAACGAGTTGGCCGAACCATTCGACCTTGCGGTCTTGGCTGCCGACGTAGCAACGCGGTACGAACGGCGCACCGGCCGCCAGATTGTCGTGGTGGCTGACTCGACATTGGTGGTCGCCCAACGCGCTGGAGTACAGCGGGCGCTGTCGTGCCTGTTGGACAACGCCCAAAAGTTTGACAGTTCTGACGGACCGATCGAGGTCACGGTTCACGATCGGGAGGTTGCAGTTGCCGATCGCGGGCTCGGGATCCCCGAGCACGAGATCGCGTTGATCTTTGAGCGTTTCCATCGTGCCGACGAGGCCCGCACGATGCCCGGTTCAGGGCTCGGACTCTCGATCGTTCGTGAGGTCGCTCAACGACACGGCGGCGAAGCCTTCGCTCGCAACCGTGACGGCGGCGGAGCGGTCGTCGGTTTCAGCCTTCCGACGCGATCGTAAGAACGGCGGTGGCGTGAGTGGTTGCCTCGTCGGCCGACAGCGTTGGGCCGAGTTCGACGATGAAGGCGACGGATCCTTTTGACTCGAGGGTTCGGCGTGCCCATGTCGCCGCGATCCCTGTGTACACGCCCCCGGTGATCTCCCCGAGTGGCAGCCCGGTCAACTCGGCGTAACGCGCCCTGATCGCGCCGTCGCGGTCGCTCGATGGGCTGATCACGTAGAGATCCTGGTGGTACCAGAGGGCAATGTCCGGCTGGAGTTGTCTGATGAAGTTGACGATCGCCTGCGTCTCAGGCTCGCTCGCCGGCCGTGTACCCGCGTACTGCCCATCGCCCGGCTCGCCGAGCGGCCCCCACTTGTAGGGGAAGTTTCGATTGAGGTCGACCTGATTGGCGTTCTGACGGGTCTGATTGGCGACACCGTCAGGGTTCATTGACTCGACGAGCCACAGTTCGACACCTTCTTGTACGTTCCGCTGTCGAAGTTGATCGATGATCGCGATACCGGCGTCCTCGTCGCCGTGAATTACTCCGATCACCAGGACTCGGCGACCACCCGTTGCACCGAACCGTTCAGCGATGATCGGCCGACCTTCGACCGAGTTTCCGAGTATCACTCGATCGGCGCTGAGGTCGAGTGCAACGAACGGCACCTCGACATCGGTCGTCGTCGTCGTCGTTGGTATCGACGTGGTGCTCGTCGTGCTGGTCGTGCTGGTCGTGGTCGGGCTCGCGGTCGAACTGACAAGTGACGTCGACGTCGATACCGGTGCGTTCGTGCTGGTTGAAAACGCTTCGGTATCGCTACCGGCGCACGATGCAACCACGCCGACAAGCAACAGCGTCGAAATCTGGCTGAGCGCTGAACGAAAATTCACCTCGCCATTCTTACTGTGCTCTCACGTTGTTCGTGTTTGCTTCACAACTGGGACGTTCAGAGTGATCTACGTCAGCAACGTTCCAACCCCCTCGAAAGGACCCAATCATGAATTCCCCCCTCAGCCCACAGAATCGCCGGAGCAAGCGCAGCACAATCATCGGTGCAACCGCCGGACTGCTGGGTGGTGCCGGAGTCGGCCTACTGTTCGCAGTTCCGTCGCTCACCAGCGCCGCCAGTGATGACAGCAGCACGGCCGTCGACACGACCGCCGTTGTCCAACAAGACGACACTTCGACCGACACCGACACCGACACCGAGATCGATGCCGATGTGACCGCGGTCGAGCCTGGGGTTCGGATGCGGGAAACCCTGCAGGCGCTCGTCGACGATGGCACGATCACGGCAGAACAGGCAGACGCCGTGACGGCTCACCTTGTTGCCAACCGGCCAGAAGGTCGTCCGGGTCACGGCGGCTTCGGTCATGGCGGCTTCGGACGCGGCGGTCATCCGGGGTTTGACGGTGAAATCGTCTCCGGACTGCTCGGGATCGACACCGAGACGCTCCGCACCGAACTCCAGGCGGGCAAGTCGATCGCTGACATCGCAACTGAACAGGGTGTCGATGTGCAAACGGTGATTGATGCGCTCGTTGCCGAAGCTCAGGAGCACATCGACCTGATGGTCGAAAACGGCCGCCTGACCGACGAAGAAGCAGCAACCAAGCTGGCCGATGTCTCCGAGCGGATCACCGAGCGAGTCAACACCGCTCGCCCCGCCAGCGACTGAACCAGGCAAATCTTCCTCCCCCCAGCGATGGGCCGTAAGGCTCTTGTGCGCCCGGCTCGTCCGGGCGCACACTCGCGTCAGGTGACAGAAGGAGGCTGGGCATGACCGCCGAACGAAAAACGATCGTGGTTGGTGTTGATTCGAGCCGCGAATCGGACCGTGCAGTCGATTGGGCGAGGGGAGTCGCCACCGTTGACGATCGAATAGTCGTCGTACATGGGTGGGATGTGCCGATTGTGACGTCGTACGACATGGTCGTTGTCGTCGATCCGCATGAAATCGAGGTCGCCGCCAAACAGGGCGTCGACGACCTGATGCAGCGTGTTGCCGACGAGCGATTGAGTCCGGTTACGGCCCAAGGGACGGCTGGCAGAGTGCTTGTCGAACAGGGTGAGCAGGCCGACATGATCGTGGTTGGACATCGCGGATCGAGCCGTGTGGCGTTTATGCTTGGCTCGACGGCGAATTACGTCTTGCATCACACCGCCAAGCCGGTGGTCGTGATTCGCGGGGCGGAGATCCGTCCTCCGCGGCGCATCGTCGTCGGAGTCGATGACCACGAACTCAGGACGGAAGGCGAGAACGCATCGGTCCGGGCCGTGCAGTGGGCGTGGTCGCTCCCGGGAGTCGAGGAGGTCGTGGTGGCCCACGCCTGGTTCATTCCGGCGTTGGCGATCGGCCGCATGTCGTCGTACGCGATCGATTCTGACGAGATGGACACCGCCGCCCGAGGTGTTGTCAATCGCGTGCTGCGGGCCGCTGGATCGCCGCCAGAAGGAGTCACCGTTGTCGCCGAATCGATTCGCGGAACGCCCGACTTCGCCTTGATCGAAGCATCGAGCAACGCCGACCTCGTGGTGGTGGGATCTCGCGGCCACGGCGGCTTTGCGGAGTTGATCCTTGGATCGACCAGCGCAAAGGTGGTTGCCCACAGTCACTGCCCGGTTGCCGTGATTCGTTGAGCGTTGTCATCTGAATCAGGCCGTATCGTGGCTCGGTGATCTGTGTCGATACGGAACGAATCGGTGTCGCCCAGCCCGACAAGGTGTTGTTCGACGATCTTTCGGTCACGATCTCATCAGGTGATCGTGTGGCGTTGGTTGGCATCAACGGTTCTGGAAAGACGACACTGTTGCGGATTCTGTCTGGTTCGTTGACTCCTGACAGTGGTGCTGTGCGGTTCGGACGGGGCGTGCGGATCGCCGTGCTCGACCAGGATCCGCAGTTGCCGCCCGGCACCGTGTCGGAGTTCCTCGGCGATAGTTGGGAAGTCGCCGCGGTCGCGACCACCCTCGGCGTGCAGCCATTGCTCGACCGTCGGACCGATGAATTGTCAGGCGGTCAGGCGAAGCGTGTGGCGCTCGCCAAGGCGCTGGTCGGGGAACACGACATGATCGTGCTCGACGAACCCACCAACCATCTCGACCTGGAAGCGATCGAATGGCTTGAACAGCGTCTGCTGGCAACGTCGGCGGCGTTGGTGCTCGTATCCCACGACCGTCACGCCCTCGACCGGATCACGACATCGAAGGGTTCAGGCAAAGTTGTTGAACTCGATCGCACGAAGGGCTACATCCACGTCGCCGCCGCCGGAACAAGCGCGTATGCAACGTACCTCGAGGCCCGCGCCGACCGATACGACCGAGAGGCGGGTGACGAGGCAACCCGTAAAATTCTCGCCCGCAAGGAGTTGGCGTGGCTGCGGCGCGGCGCTCCGGCCCGGTCGACGAAACCGAAAGCCAGGCTCCGGACGGCGACTGAGGTCGTATCGGGTGGCCCCGCCGACCTCGGTGTGCGGGGAAATGATCTGCAACTGGGTGCTGGTGCCACGCGACTCGGCAACCAGGTCGTCGAACTCGAAGATGCAACCCAGCGTTACGGTGATCATGTCGTGTTCAGCGGCGTCGACCTGTTGATCGAACCGGGTGCCCGCCTGGGTGTTGTCGGGCCGAATGGCTCAGGCAAATCGACGTTGCTCGACATCATTGCCGGGCGAGCTGAACCTGTCTCAGGAACGGTCAAGCGCGGCAAGACCGTCGTTGCCGGATATGCCGACCAGCAGTCATCGATACTCGACTCGGAGGCGATTGTGCGCAAGCTTGTCGCGGGACCGTTACGTGAGCCCGACTGGGAGGATCGGGTGCTGCTCGAACGATTCTGGTTCGATTCGACCGCCCAGTACGCGCCGGTCAGGATGCTGTCAGGGGGCGAGCGTCGACGGCTGCAACTCGTCATGGTGTTGGCGACGAAGCCGAATCTGTTGGTGCTCGACGAACCGACCAACGACCTCGACCTCGACACGCTCCGATCGCTCGAGGAGTTCCTCGACGACTGGCCGGGTGCGCTCGTCGTTGCCAGTCACGACCGAGCCTTCCTCGATCGTACGGTCGATCATGTTCTGGCTATCGACGGTGCCGGCGTGGTCGCACGCGTTGCCGGGGGCGTCGAGGGTTGGTTGGCGTCGCGGAAAGCGGTGAACGTGCAACGCGCTCGCGTCACGGCCCCGGCCGCCGCCATGGTCGCACGTGCGAAGTCCTCGGCCGGCCCCAGCCAGTACACGATTGGTCGACAACTCAGAGATACCGAACAGGCGATGACGAGGCTCCAACGTCGCCGCGACAAGTTGGTCGGGGAGTTGGATCTGGTGATCGAGCATTCGACGATCGCCCGGATCGGCGGAGAACTGACCGCGGTTCAAGCCGAACTCGACACGCTCGAAGAACACTGGCTCGAACTCGCCGAACAACAGTCCGGCTGACCAACCCCGGAACTTCGTCTACGTATACGTTTGCGGACGTGGCGTCGACTCGGGCTGAGATTGGAATGTGTTTTGATCGATCGTTTCCGGCTGGCCCTATGTCGGAGTATGCACGTCGGCTCGAAGCCGCAGGGATTGACCAACTGTGGGTCATCGAGGATTGCTTCTTCACGGCTGGAGTGAGCCTGGCGGCGACGGCATTGGCCGTCACCGAACGGCTCACAGTCGGGATTGGCATCCTCCCGGCAGTGGCACGCAACCCAGCTGTAACGGCGATGGAGATTGCGACGTTGGCAAACCTGGCACCCGGTCGATTTGTTGCCGGAATCGGGCACGGTGTCCAGTCCTGGATGGAGCAGATGGGAGCCCGCACACCGTCACCGCTGACGACACTCGATGAAACGATTTCGGTCGTGCGGAGGTTGCTCACGGGCGAGAAGGTGACGTTCGCCGGGCGCCAGGTCACGCTTGATCAGGTCCAACTCGATCAGCCGCCATCGATCATCCCACCCGTCGTCGCCGGTGTGCAGCAGGCGAAGTCGCTCGGCGTTGCTGGCAGGGTGGCAGACGGCCTGATTCTCGTCGAGGGTGCCGGCCCGACCTACGTCAACTGGGCGCTCGATCAGGCTGGTCGTCCGGATGGGTTTCGTGTCATCACGTTTACGATGATGTCGATCGACGCCGATCGCCGTCAGGCCTATCGGCCACTGGCACCCTTCATCGCCGCGTTGGTCGCGGATCGCCGACCGGCGTTCGTCGTACTGCCTTTCTTTGATGAGATGTCGGCGCGGGTTGCGGCCGGCGGGCCGGATGCGCTGATCGAGATGCCAGCCGATTGGTGGGCGGAGATCGGTGCGATCGGAACGGTCGATGACGCCCTCAGCCATATCGCCGCGCTGGAAGCGGTCGGGGTTGGGAGTATCAACGTCTTTCCTGGTCCAGAAATTGGGATCGCGTGGGAGCTCATGACGGATGTCGCAATGCTCGCCAGTCGCTGATTCGGGAACCCTGTGGCACCCGCTCCGTAGGATGGGTGCACCATGGCAGACACGTCGCAACCTGAGCTGTTCGGCCATCACCCGTTCGACGTCAACCCGTTCGACGCCAACCCGTTTACCGAAGGGCTCAATCCCGATCAGCTTGATGCGGTCGTGCATCGCGACGGTCCGTTGCTGATCGTTGCAGGTGCTGGTTCGGGTAAGACGCGGGTGCTCACGCACCGAATCGCCCACCTGATCGACCAGGGTGTCAAGCCGTCGAGCATCTT
The DNA here is from genome assembly GCA_031390905.1 of Ilumatobacteraceae bacterium. Classification (GTDB taxonomy): domain Bacteria; phylum Actinomycetota; class Acidimicrobiia; order Acidimicrobiales; family Ilumatobacteraceae; genus Ilumatobacter. The sequence continues at coordinate 22,529 of JANMTV010000060.1, forward strand.
GGCGATCACGTTCACGAACAAGGCCGCGGCCGAGATGCGTGAGCGGGTTGCCAAACTGGTTGGCCCAGTTGTCAAGACGATGTGGGTCAGCACGTTCCACTCGGCATGCGTACGAATTCTGCGACGCGACGGCGATGCCTTGGGTTTCCCACGCACGTTCTCGATTTACGACCAGGCCGATGCCGTGCGTCTCACCAGTTACGTGATCCGCGACCTCGGACTTGACTCGAAACGGTTCGCCCCGCGCACGGTGCATGGCCTGATTTCATTGTGGAAGAACGAGTTGACCGATCCCGCTGCAGCCGCTGCGAAGGCCGAGAACATCTTCGACCGCAAACACGCCGAGATCTATGCCGAGTACCAGACCCGGTTGCAGCGCGCCGGTGCGATGGACTTCGACGACCTGCTGCTCAACGTCGTGTTCCTGTTCCGCCAGCATCCCGAGGTGCTCGATCACTATCGCCAACGCTTCGAGCACATCCTCGTCGATGAATACCAGGACACGAACCAGGCCCAGAACGAAATCGTCCTGCAACTCGCCGGCACCCACCACAACGTCTGCGTTGTGGGCGACACCGATCAGAGCGTGTACCGATTTCGGGGGGCGGACTTTCGAAACATTCTGCAGTTCGAGGATGCGTTTCCCGATGTCACGACGATCGTGCTCGACCAGAATTATCGATCGACGCAGACGATTCTTGACGCTGCCAACGCGGTGATCGCCAACAACCTCGAGCGCAAGCCGAAGCAGCTCTGGACCGACTCTGGTGGGGGCGACCGGATCATCCGGTATCACGCCGAGGACGAGGGCGACGAGGCGATGTGGATTGGCGGCACCGCGCAACAACTGCATCGCGACGACGCCATCAACTGGCGTGAAATGGCCGTCCTCTATCGCACCAATGCGCAGGCTCGCGTGGTTGAAGAAGCGTTCATGCGACTGGGGATTCCCTACAAGGTCGTCGGCGGCACCCGCTTCTACGATCGACGCGAGATCAAGGACGCCATGTCATATCTCCGGGCCGTGATCAACCCGCTCGACGAGGTCAGTGTGAAGCGGGTGCTCAATACGCCTAAACGTGGCGTTGGTGATGCCAGCGTCTCGCGGCTCGACGAGTACGCCGCCACCGAACAGGTCTCGTTCGTCGAGGCGATGCGTCATGCCGACGACGCCGGAGTCACCGGGCCGGCGCGACGCGGAATTGCCGCCTTCGTCGATCTGCTCGATCGGTTGCACGCGATGGTTGGCCACGATGGCGTTGGGCCGGGTGACCTGCTTCAAGCTGCGATCGACCAGTCGGGTTACCTCGGCGAGTTGGAGGCCGAAGATACGGTCGAGGCGCACGGCAGGATCGAGAATCTTGGAGAACTTGTCGGGTCGGCTCGAGAGTTCACCGTGCTCGACG
>JANMTV010000088.1:0-9813 GCA_031390905.1 Ilumatobacteraceae bacterium
CCGAGACGAGCAGAATTCGCCCGACTTTCGAACGTGAAATCTTCACTTGTATTCCCCCTTGTTGGTTATGAACGTCGATCGGTTTTCGATTGACCCCATGCTTGGGTGATCCGGTCGAGGACGATCGCCAGACACACAATACTCAGGCCGGCGGCCAAACCCTGGCCGATCTGCGACTGCTGTTTCTGGAAGCCGCCAAGGCTGAGTAGACCCAAGGCTCCGCCGCCGATCAGAGCGGCGATAATCACCGTCGCCAGCACCATCAGCACGGTCTGGTTGATTCCAAGCATCACGGACCGGTACGCAAGCGGGAGTTGCACCTTGACGAGTTCCTGGCGGGTTGTTGCGCCAAACGAGATCGCCGCTTCACGAGGCGTAACCGGAACCTCACGAAGACCGAGGGCCGTCAGCCGGATGCAGGGCGGCACGGCGTAGATCACCGAAGCGATCACGCCGGCCGAGCGACCGCTCCCGAACAGCAGCAAGACCGGCACCAAATAGACGAACTGCGGCAACACCTGAGCCGTGTCGAGTAAGGGTCGGAACAAGCGATGCGCGAGAGCCGAACGACCGGTGACGATCCCGAGCGGCACGGCTATGGCGACGCTGATCACGAGCGCGACGAGGACCTGACTCAACGTGTTCATGGCGTGATCCCACATCTGTGTGCGACCGCCTGCGCCACCCGGTACGGACCCCATCGAGGCGATCGCAATCAGGCACAGAGCCACCGTCACCGCAAGTCGCCAACCCTTGCTCGCCCATCCAACGGCAGCCAAGCCAGTAACGACCACGAGCCAGGGAAGCCAAACCAGGAACTTGCGCAACGGTTCGAGCACATTGATCACGAGTGCGTCACTGATCGGCTGCGTACCACCGATGATCGGAACACCATCTTGGAGGTTGCCGGTCACCCATCCGGTGATGTCATCGACGGTGGGAGCAATGTCGATCGTCAACGACTCAGGATACGTGCTGCTTCCGAGGAGCTTGGTGATCAACGTGACGACCACGATCGCGCCGATCGCCGCGGCACAGCGCTGAAGCGGATCCCGAATCAGCGATCGCAGCGGATTGGCGCCGACGTGCACGCCGGTGGTGATCCGGTCGAGGGCGATCGCAGCGAACACGATCGCCATCCCGGCCGAAGCGGCGAGCCCGACGTCATTCTTCTGCAGCCCTCTCAATACTTCGCCGCCGGTCTCGCCGGTACCGAGCAGCGATCCGATCACGACGATCCCGAACGCCATCATGATCACCTGGTTGAGGCCGAGCAGAATGGTGCGGCGGGCAATCGGCAGTTGAACCTTCACGAGCTGCTGCCACGAGGTCGATCCGAATGATTCGCCAACCTCGTTCATCACCACGGGCACGCTACGGAGACCGTGGCTCGTCAGTCGGACGGCGGGAGGCACGGCGTAGACGACCGTTGCCGCGACCGCAGGTGGGAACCCGATTCCGAACGCGAGTACAAGGACGCCGAGATACACGAATACGGGCATCACTTGCGCCGTATCGAGGAAGCCACGCAAGACCCGTTCGGCATTGACGGAGCGTGCCGTCCAGATCCCGAGCGGAATCCCGATCAGCAACGAGATCACGATCCCGACGATCATCATCGACAGCGTGATCATCGTCAGATCCCAATACCCGACGACCCCGACCCCGGCCATCGCCGCTGTGCCCCAGAAGGCCGCCCGCCAGCCGCCGGTCGAAAGTCCGATCACCGCAGTCAACGCCAACACCCCCGACCAACGCAGTGTCGTGAGCAGCGACAGCATCTGTTCGACGCACCACCCGATCGCGTCGGCGATCGGATTGAAAACGCCGGTGAACAGCCAGTGATCTTTGCGATTGCCGGTGATCCACCGATAGACCCGCCGCATTGCCGGTTGGATGTGATTGTCGAACGACGTCGGGACATCGTGCGACGCAATCAGCCCAACGATCACAGCCAGGCCGATGATCGCGAGAGGGATCGCCGCCCGCCGAAACGCCGGATGCGACGTCACCGAGGTTCCGCCCCGAGCACCGAGCGACATGACGGTCACGTCAGGATTCCTCTCCCGCGATGACCGCCAGGACCTCGTCGCGACCGACGAGACCAACCCGCGAGCCGTTCGAATCGAGCACCCGTACCGGACGATCGGTGTGGGCCAACATCGCCACCACATCGCGGACCTTCGTGCCCACTGCGACCTCGCCGGCCACATCGCCGGCCGCTTCGACACCGTTGATCGGCCGCATGACCGCCTCGACGGGAACGACGTGGCTGCGGGGAATATCGCGAACAAAGTTCTCGACATACTCGTCAGCCGGATTGGTCACGACGTCTTGCGGGGTCCCGACCTGCACGAACCGCCCGTCGCGCATGATCGCGATCCGGTCACCCAGACGAAGTGCCTCGGTGAGATCGTGGGTGATGAACACCATCGTCTTGTTGACCTCGCGCCTGAGCCGGACGACCTCGTCCTGCATGTCGCGGCGAATCAGCGGGTCGAGCGCAGAGAACGGCTCGTCAAACAGCATGATCGTCGGGTCGGTGGCGAGCGCACGGGCGAGACCGACGCGCTGCTGCTGACCGCCGCTCAGCTGGTGCGGTTTGTACTGACCCATCCCACCCAGCCCCACCAATTCGAGCATGGTTTCGGCTGCCGCCCGTCGCTCGGCCTTACCGGCCCCTCTGATCTCGAGACCGAATGCGACGTTGTCGATCAAGCTGCGATGAGGAAGCAGGCCAAAGTGTTGGAACACCATCGAGACCTTGTGACGACGAACCTCGAGCAGTTGCGCCTTGTCGGCCGCCGTGACGTCGACGCCGTCAATGATCACGGTGCCGCAAGTCGGTTCGATCAGTCGAGTCAGGCAACGCACCAACGTCGACTTCCCACTACCGGAGAGTCCCATCACGACGAACACCTCACCGGGGGCGACCTCGATGTTGATCTCGCGCATCGCCACGACGTTGCCGGTCGACGCTTCGAGTTCCTTGCGCGGAAGGTCCGCTTCAGGAGAGCCAGGAATCCGCTCGGCCCGAGGGCCATACACCTTCCACAAGTCATGTACCGAAATCATCGGCCCATCTGTCGACTGTGTCACTACACCCTCCCCACGGACATCTCCGACACAACGGCCGGCCACGCGACGGAGCATAGATGGCAGACGGGCGGCTAACTTCGCCCGACATGTCAGCCATTCCGACTCGTGCCCGTGTCGTCATCATCGGGGGAGGCATCCTCGGCTGCAGTGTTGCCTACTGGCTGACCAAGTACGGCGAGACCGATGTCGTGTTACTCGAACAGCACAACATCACCGACGGTGCGACATGGCACGCTGCCGGACTCGTCGGCCAACTGCGTTCGTCTCGCAACACCACCAGAATGCTCGAACAATCTGTCGAGATGTACCGCGGTCTCGAAGCGGAAACCGGCCAGGCGGTCGACTGGCACGAGACCGGCAGCCTGCGACTGTCGTGCTCGCCGGAACGCACGATGGAGCTTCGCCGCCTAGCCACGATGGCCAAGAGCTTCGGACTTCCGATGGAGATGGTTACGCCGCAACAGGCGCAGGAGTTGTTTCCGCTGATGAGCACGACCGATGTCGAGGCGGCCTGCTTCCTCCCCACTGATGGCTACATCGATCCGGCGTCGGTCACACAGGCGATCGCCAAAGGTGCCCGCATGCGAGGCGCAGCAATCCATGAGAACACACCTGTCACGGGCGTGACGGTCGACGGGCGACGCTGCACTCACGTACACACTGCCAACGGCGACGTGATCGAATCAGAGATCGTCGTCAACGCCGCCGGTATGTGGGGGATGGAGATCGGGCGGATGGTTGGTGCCCGGATTCCCGCCGTCGCCGTCGAGCACCAGTACCTACTCAGCGGCCCGATCGAGGGATACACCCCCGTCGAGCTCGGCAAGCTGCCAACGATGCGCGACCCGGATCACCTGGTGTACTACAAGCCGGACGGACCCGGCTTGTTGGTCGGTGGCTACGAACCAGACACGCTGGCATTCGGGATTGGCGGGTTCGGGCTCGAGGGCGTTCCGAAGCACTTCCAGCGCAAACTGTTCGATCCGAACTACGACCGATTCGCCCAGATCGCCGAGCTGGCAACCAAGCGCACACCGGTTTTGGAAAAGGCGGGTATCCGGAGCCTGATCAACGGTGCGATCCCGTACTCCGCCGATGCAGATTTCGTGATGGGGAAGGCACCCGAGCTCGACAACTTCTTCGTGGCTACGGGGTTCCTGTACGGGATTGCCGCCGGCGGCGGCGCCGGCAAGATGACAGCGGAATGGATCCTGGAAGGCCGACCATCACTCGATCTGTGGCCGCTCGACGTGCGTCGCTTCTCCTTCCACCACACCACTCGCCATTTCATCGGGCCGAGGATGGTCGAGCTCTACGGTCACCACTACAAGCTCGCTGCGCCCGGCTCGGAAAGGGCGACCGCCCGCGGTGTCCGCCGCAGCCCGCTCCACGACCGGCTGGCGGCTCAGGGTGCTGTGTTCGGTTCTCGCGGCGGGTGGGAGCGTCCCAACTGGTTCGCCCCGTCTGGCGTCCTCGCTCAGGACGAGCCTTCGTTCACCGGTGGCAACTCGTTCGACCACGTCGGACGCGAAGCTCTGGCCGTCCGCAACGGCGTCGCCTTGATCGACCAGACCAGTTTCGCAAAATTCGAGATCTCTGGCGGCGGTGCGCTCGCTGCCGTGCAGTGGTTGTCGGTCGCCGACATGGACAAGTCGATTGGCACCGTCACATACACGCAACTCTGCAACGAGCTCGGTGGCATCGAGTGTGATCTGACGATGGTTCGCACATCGGTCAACTCGTGGTACGTCGTCACCGGTGCCGCATTCGGGTCACACGACATGGGTTGGATTCGGTCGCAATGCTCGTCCGACGGATCAGTCCAGATTGGCGACCTGACGTCGGCACGCGCGGTGATCAACATCTGCGGACCACTCTCACGAGATGTACTGCAGTCGGTATGTGAGGACGACGTGTCGAACGCCACGTTCCGGTACGGGCGGGCGCTAGAGATCACCATCGGCGCCGCCCCAGCACTCGCCCTCCGGATCGGATACACAGGCGAACTCGGTTGGGAACTGCACATCCCGACTGAGTATGCGGCGCACGTCTACGACGTCTTGTGGGAGGCAGGTCAGGCGCACGGGATCGTCAACGTCGGATACCGGGCGATCGACCGACTTCGGGTCGAGAAAGGGTATGTCTACTGGTCGACCGATGTCACCCCTGATACAACGCCACTCGAAGCAGGGCTCGACTGGCGAATCGACTGGGATAAAGGTGATTTCTGCGGGCGCCATGCTCTCTCGGTGCAGCGCTCCGAAGGGATCGCACGCAGGCTGTCGACATTCACGCTCGAATCAGACTCGATGGTGTTCCCAGTCGGCGGCGAAGCAATCATCGCCGACGGGAAGGTCGTCGGGTTCACGACAACAGCCAACTTCGGCCATACGATCGGCAAATCAATCGCCTACGGCTACCTGCCGATCGAGCTAACGGAGCGAGCAGATTTCATCATCGAGGTGTATGGCGAACCAATCCCCGCTACGCGCCACGACGGCCCGCTCTACGACCCAGCCAGGACACGACTGAGAGCATGATCGCGATGTCAGTCGCCTCCCGCAACTCGTGACGAAGAGCCCGATCGGCTAGTTTCTGCCGATGAGCACGAACCTTCGGAACTACACCAAGGCCCTGTACGGGTTCGATCACGTGCTCAAGCTGACGCCTGCAAAGGCACTCGCCAAGAAGTCGCCGTGTGTCGGCTGGACCGGGGCTGACGTGATCGAACACGCCCTCGGAGGCACCAAGATGGTGAACACCGCGGCGACCACAGGCAAGATGCCCAAGTCGTATCCGAAGGTCGGAACCGACCCATTCGGAGCGTGGTCCAAACTGCGTGACGGCACGATCGCAGCACTCGATCATCCCGGTGTTCTGGAGTCCGTCGCCAGCACCCCGTTTGGTGAGATGCCCGTCGACGTCTTCATCGGATTCATGGGCGCCGACCTGATCGTCCACGCCTGGGACCTCGCCAAGACAGCCAAAGTCGACGATCGCCTCGACCAGAATCTGTGCAAAGACACGCTCGCGCTCTGGAAGACACTCCCAGACGAAATGTTGCGAAGCCCTGGTGTGTTCGATGCCGCCATCAAGCCCGCCAAAGGTGCCGACGCCCAAACCAAACTGCTCAACTTCCTCGGCCGCGCCGTCTGAACCAGTACGCCTGACGCAACGTCGTGAGGCGCCGGTGCTCGACCGTGGATGCGACACCGGTGCCGGGATACGAGCGAAGCGCCCGGTGCCGGTCCGTCAGGCAGCGAAGCGATGCGCCTGACGGAACATCGTGAGGTGCGAGCGCAGCGAGCTCCACCCCCGAGTTTGTTCACGCGGCGTTCATATTGCGAACATGGGGGAGTAATCGCACGCTGACATCGTGCCGCCTGCCCCTACTAGCACCCGTTCATCGTGGAAGGACTCCTTCGTGGCGTACCAAGCTGAATACATCTGGCTCGATGGAACTGAGCCAACTCCGACGCTCCGCAACAAGACCAAGGTCGTTGAGGATCACGTAACCGAAATGCCGATCTGGGGGTTCGACGGTTCGTCAACGAACCAGGCGACTGGCGACAAGTCCGACTGCGTGCTCAAGCCCGTGTTCACGTGCCCTGACCCGATCCGCGGCGGCCGCAATGTGCTCGTCATGTGCGAGGTCTATCTGGCCTCCAACATGAAGCCGCACCCGACCAACACGCGCGCAGCCGCCGCTGCTGCGGCAAGGAAGTACGCCGCTGATGACATGTGGTTCGGTCTCGAACAGGAGTACACGATGCTCCGCCTCGATGGCAGCCCACTCGGTTTCCCAACTGGCGGCGGATTCCCCGCCCCGCAGGGCCCGTACTACTGCGGCGTCGGCACCGGCCGCGTTGTCGGCCGTGACATCGTTGAGGAGCACACACAGGCCTGCATCGATGCCGGCATCAAGATTTCCGGCACCAACGCCGAAGTGATGCCCGGTCAGTGGGAGTTCCAGATCGGACCAGCCGGTGTCGCCGAGGTCGGCGACCATATGAACGTCGCACGTTGGTTGCTGCACCGCATCGCGGAGGATTACGACGTGGTGATCAGCTTCGCCGCCAAGCCGATGAAGGGCGACTGGAACGGTGCCGGCTGTCACACCAACTTCTCGACAGTCGCCATGCGCGAGGGTTACGGCGCCGTGATCGCCGCCTGCGAGGCAATCGGCAAGAACTACCTCCAACTGGTCAACAACTACGGTCACGACATCCAGAGCCGTCTGACCGGCGCCCATGAGACTGCCCCGTGGAACAAGTTCAGCTACGGCGTGTCCGACCGTGGGGCGTCGATCCGGATCCCGTGGCAGGTCGAGAAGGACGGCAAGGGCTACGCCGAGGATCGTCGTCCCAACGCCAACTGCGACCCATACCTCGTGGCTCGCCTGATCACCGAGACAGTGTGTGGCGCAGCCGCTGGCAAGCCGGTCAAGAAGGCTCCGGTCAAGAAGAAGTGAGTTCGGTTCGCCGAACTGCGTGAACGTTGATGGGGGTTCCGGTCGCCGGGACCCCCATCGCGGTTTCAGACCTGTACGCCGGGCGCAATCCCGACAAGAATGGTGAGGTGACCCGAATGCTCGACCAACACCGCGACTATGTGCTCCGCACCGTCGAAGAACGCGGCGTTCGGCTGGTCCGACTGTGGTTCACCGACGTGCTCGGCAACTTGAAAAGTTTCGCGATCAGCCCGGCCGAATTGGAGAACGCGCTCGAGGACGGAATGACGTTCGACGGGTCATCGATCGATGGATTTTCACGGATTCAGGAAGCCGATGTGTTGGCGGTGCCTGACCCCGACACGTTCGAGCTGATCCCGTGGAGCGAACCCGGCGCCGCCGAAGCGCGTGTGTTCTGCGACATCCACAGCCTCGACGGTTCGCCATTCGACGGTGACCCGCGCCAAGTGCTTCGTCGCCACATGAAAGCAGCCCACGACGAGGGGCTGACCTTCTATGTCGCCCCCGACATCGAATTCTTCTACTTCGAGCCACCGGGTAAGGGCGAACGACCGCAGCCCCTCGATCAGGGCGGTTACTTCGATCTCACGACCAATGACGCTGCCGGTGACCTGCGAAAGCAGACAATTCGCAAGCTCGAACAGCTCGGAATCCCGGTCGAATACAGCTTTCACGAGGACTCGCCGAGCCAGCAGGAGATCGACCTGCGGCACACCGACGCGCTGACGATGGCCGACAGCGTGATGACCTTCCGTCTTGTCGTCAAGGAGGTTGCTGCCAGCCAGGGCGTGCACGCCACGTTCATGCCAAAGCCGCTGGAGGGCGTGCAGGGTTCGGGCATGCATATCCACATGTCGATGTTCCGCGGCGACGACAATGCCTTCTACGACGGCGACGACGCCTACAACCTGTCGCCGCTGGCGAAGTCGTTCATGGCCGGACTGCTGATCCACGCTGCTGAAATCACCGCGATCACCAACCAGACCGTCAACAGTTACAAACGCCTCGTGCCCGGGTTCGAGGCGCCGGTGCACATCAGTTGGGCACGTAACAACCGAAGTGGTCTGATTCGGGTGCCGATCGCCAAGAAGTCGAACCCGGTGGCGACCCGCATCGAGTACCGCTCACCCGACCCGGCATGCAACCCGTACCTGGCGTTCAGCCTGCTGCTGGCGGCCGGCATGAAAGGCATTTCCGAGGGGTACGAACTACCAGAGGAAGCCGACGCCAATCTGTTCGAGATGGATGACGCCGCGTTGGCCAAGCTGGGGATCACCCAACTCCCGCAGTCACTGTCAGACGCGCTCACGGTGATGGAGAAATCCGAGCTGGTACACGAGGCGCTCGGCGATCACATCTTCGAATGGTTCCTGCGCAACAAGCGCAGGGAGTGGCGCGACTATAAGACTCACGTCAGCCAGTTCGAGCTTGACCGCTACCTGAGGTCGATCTGATGGCTGCTGGGTCGGGCGTTGGTTCGAGCATGCTGGCCGTCTTCGCCGATCAGGTGTCACCTGAGTTGGCGCGCTCACTCGACCTTGCCGGTTACAGCTGGAAGGGAGTCAAGTCGGCTGACGATGCGGCCGACCACGAACCGGCCGACGGGTGGCGGGCCGTGATCCTCGACTGCACCGGCGATCCGGAAGGGGCGTGGGCGTTCGTGCGCACGATCCGAAAGTCCGAGGGTTCGCATATCAAAGTGCTCGTGCTCGTCAACGGTGGGCAACTCGCCGATCTGCAACTACGTGACGACCTTTTCGACGACTTTTGTTTCTCACCGTTCCATCCGGCAGAGTTCGAGGCTCGTCTACGCCACCTCCTGTGGACCACAGCAGGTGATGTGGTGACGCGCGCCGAACTGGTCGAGTACGGCGACCTGGTCTTGAATCTCGAGACTTACCAGGCCTCGATCTCCGGCACACCGCTCGACATGACCTACATGGAGTACGAGCTGCTCAAGTTCCTCGCCCAGAACCCCGGCCGCGTGTTTACCCGCGAGATCCTGCTGTCACGGGTGTGGGGTTACGAGTACTACGGCGGGGCCCGCACGGTCGACGTCCACATCCGTCGCCTTCGCGCCAAGCTCGGCGAAGAGCACGCCAACCTGATCCAAACGGTTCGATCCGTCGGTTACCGCTTCGGCCAATCCCGCTGGGGCAGTTAGGGGTCTGGCGTCACTTCTGGAACAGCGTGTCGATCGTTGAAGCGATCGAACCGGCAAAGACTCGCTGGCCAGCAGCCGT
>JANMTV010000018.1:0-14921 GCA_031390905.1 Ilumatobacteraceae bacterium
TTGGAGCGACCGCGTTTGATCGTCGGGACGAAAGCCGATGTCGTGCAACCGGAGGAACTGGAGGCGATCGGATGGAAGCACCCCGTGATTTCATCGGTGACGCGTCAGGGTGTCCGTGAGTTGGTCGGTCAGATGGCGACGCTCGTACACGAGGCACGTCAGGCGGCTCCTGATCCGGATGGTGTCGTCGTGATTCGACCCGATGCGAGTGGCGCGATTGTCGAACGAGTTGGCGAAGCTGAGTTCCGGCTGGTTGGCCGTGACGTCGAGCGAGTCGTCGCGCTCAACGACGTGACGACGCACGAGGCTCTGAGCTACATCGACTTTCAGCTCGACCGAATGGGTGCCCTCAAGATGCTCGCCCGCGCCGGTGCCCAGGAGGGCAATGTTGTATGGATCGGTGACTTCAGTTTCGAGTACCAACCGGACCTGTGAGTCGAGCCAGACGATGAGAGTTGTCGCCAAGATTGGTACGTCGTCGATCACTGACGAACAGGGGGCAATCTCGCGTCAGGCAATCGCCAAACTCACCCGTGAGGTTGCTGCACTGCGCGCCGCCGGTCACGAGGTGCTGCTGGTGTCGTCCGGCGCAGTGGCTGCGGGTGTGGCGACGCTCGGCTTCGACTCGCGGCCGACCGACATGCGCACGCTGCAAGCTGTGTCAGCGGTGGGCCAAAGCCGGATCATGCAGCAGTACAACGAGGAGTTCGCCGGCTTCGGGTTGGTTGGTGCCCAAGTGCTGCTCGACCCGCATGACTTCGTCGATCGGACCCAATACCTGCATGCGCGTGAGACGCTCGGCCGTCTGCTCGAACTCGGCTGTGTTCCGATCATCAACGAAAATGATGCGATCGCCAACGACGAACTTCGATACGGCGATAACGACCGAATCGCCGCACTGGTGGCGCACTCGGTCAAAGCAGATGTGATGGTGCTGCTGACCGACCTCGAAGGGCTCTACACGTCTGACCCACGCACCAATCCGGACGCCGTATTGGTCTCGACGGTGGAGGCCGACGATCCGCTGCTGTCGATTCGCGCAGGTGCGGGTGGCAGTGGCCGGGGGAGTGGCGGTATGGCCAGCAAACTGGCCGCAGCCCGGATTGCCTCGTGGTCAGGTGTGCGTACTGTGATCGCCAGCGCCGGTCGCCTCAACGTGCTGCCCGACGCTGTTGCAGGCGTGGGCATCGGAACAACCTTCGCGGGTCACGATCGCCGACTTCCTGCCCGCAAGCTCTGGATGGCGTTTGCCGCCGAAGTACGTGGAACCATCACAGTCGACGAAGGCGCCCGGCATGCCCTCACGACTCGTTCGACAAGTCTGCTGCCTGCCGGGGTTTCAGGCGTTCAAGGTTCGTTCGGCGAAGGTGACACCGTCGACGTGTGCGGCCCAGACGGAATCGTGTTTGCACGAGGAATTGTGTACATCTCGGCCGACGAACTGCGCAGCGTCGCCGGTCGACAAACCAAGCATCTTCCTGACGGTATGACCCACGAAGTCATCCACCGCGACGACCTCGTAGTCCTCCCCAGCTAAGAATCGCTGTTCCAGTCGCGTTCAACACGTGTATGACGCGCTGAGCGCGACATGACGCGGGATTTAGGCGGGGGCGCGGCCACCTTCGACCTGTGGTGCCGTGGAGGGTGCCGTGGAGGGTGCTGCGTCGAGGCCGAGCTCGGCACGTAGTTCTGATAATCGTCCTTGCGCTTCGACGTTGGCGGTGGCCTGCTCGATTTCGAGCACGCTCGACTCGACCGACGTCTCGTTCAGCTCTGCCGATGCTTTGGCCCTGGCGTAGCGGGCCTCGATTTTTTCTTGCACCTCGTGGAGCGTCGGCACGTCGTCGCCGACCGTCTCGTTGAGTTGCCTCATCGCCGTGTTCATCTCTTCTTGCATCTTGGCCTGCTCGAGCTGGCTCAGAAGCTTCGACTTCTCTGCGATCCGTTCCTGCAACAATCGACTGTTCTGGCCAACGGCGGCCTTGGCCTGATCGGAAGCCTCGGTCGTGCTGAGCACCATCGACTTCAGGCTCTCGACGTCTTTCTCGACCTGGATCAACTGGCCGGCAATCGTCTCAGCGGCGTGGTTGTACTGAGTGGCCTTCTCGGTGTTGCCAGCCTTTTGCGCATCGGCGGCCATGATCAGCGCCTGACGTGCATTGGCGTTGAGCTTCTCGAGCTCGGTCATCTTGGTGTTCAACCGAATTTCCGCCTGCTTCTGATTGGCGATCACACTCGTGGCCTGTTCCTTGAGCCGCTGATGCTGGCCCTGAGCCTCGGAGATCGCTTGCTCCAGCTGGATTTTCGGGTCGGCCCGATCGTTGAAGTTGCCTGTCAACTTGGCGGTCAGGTACTTCCACCACTTACGTGTGAGCTTGAACATGGCACGAACTCTAGTCACGTCTGCGCGAGACGATTCCCCTCAGCTTGTCGAGCTCGGGCGCCTTGAGAGCGAGCAACACCGATACGTACACAATCGCCCCGACAACGCTGCCACCGATCAGTCGGGTGAACGCACCCGCTCCCTGATCGCTGCCGAACAGACGGGTCACGAGCCAGATCGCTTCGCCCATCAACACGCCGGCTATCAGCATCCTCCAAGTCGCCTCAGCGATCGGTGTGATTCTGAAACCGCCGACCTTCGTGTTGAGCACATGCAGCGCCAACAGCGCCGCCAGCATGTATGCAATCGCGTACGCCAGGCCAAGCCCGAGCACATCGAACCTGTCGACGAGCACAACGGCGAGCGCGATATTGATCAGATTTTCGATCACGTTGATCACGAATGGAGTTTTGGTGTCCCGGTGGGCGTAGAAGGCGCGGAGCACGAACATGTAGACAGAGAACCCGACCAGTCCGAGCGAGAACCCTGCGAGTGCGCGTGCCGTATTGTCGGCCGCCTCCGCACTGAAGTTCTGGTATTCGAGCAGCGCGCCGACGATCGGTCGCCTCAACACAAACATCGCCAGCCCGGCAGGCAACGTGAGGAGGGCGATCATGCGAATCCCGAGCGATGTCTGATCGACGAATCCGCGACGGTCCCGGCGAAGCACGGCGCGTGCCATCTCCGGTTGGAACGTGGTCGAAATCGACACAGCCAACAATCCGTGTGGAAGCACAAAGAACGTGAAGGCGACGAAGTACGCGGTGGCAATGCTTGACCCCGGTTCCGCCAAGTTTCGGATCACGATCAGGGCGACTTGGTTGGCGGCGACGAAGCCGAGCGTCCACCCGGAAAGTTTGAGGAGTTGTTTGACCGCAGGGTGCTTCCAGTTCCACTGCGGTCGAAAATGCAGCCCGGAACGGATTGCCGATCCAACTGTCAGCATCGCCATCGCGGCGATTCCGACTGTCGCGCCAAGACCGAGTGTCCACTTCAACCGGGAGTTGGCCTCGAGATCAGCGATGCCCCACTCGGCCCCTTGGAGTGTGAGCAATGCCGCGATTGTGATCAGGTTTGCCAAGACCGGACTCCAGGCCGCGGCGAAGAACCTTCGCTGACTATTGAGGAAGCCGTTCGCCAGGCCGGTCAATCCGTAGAACAGGATTTGGATCAGAAAGATCCGGGCCAACGTTGTGCCGGCCTGACGCAACACGACCGGGTCGACTCCGTCGCCTGGGTTGAGTGTGTAGAGCCGAATGATGATCGGTGCTGCCACGACGGCAATCACCGTGAGCGCCACCATGAGCGTCGCCGCGATCGTGATCACAACGCACGTCGCCTCGTCGTCGTCGGTTTCGATAAACGACGAGAACAACGGAACCAGTGTCGCTGACAGGACGCCGCCGAGCAGGAGGTCGTAGACGATGTTGGGCGTTTCGTTGGCGATGACGTAGACGTCGGAAAGGGCGGTCTGTCCGACGATCCATCCGAACACCATCAGGCGGATCAGCCCGGTGATGCGCGATAAGGCTGTGCCTGCTGCAACCGTGATGTTCGATCTGAGCAGGGTGCTCACGGGCTCGTTCGCGGGGTGCTGGTTTCCTGAACCGCGGCGTGCAACGCTTCGAGCTTCACAACGAGATCGTCGACCTGCTTTGAATACGTGTCGGTATCGACCGAGCCAAGGCTGACTTCGGCCGCACGCGCCACCACCTCGTCGAGTTGTGTTTGCGTGAGTCGCAACGTGTTAGCGGTTTCAGCGGAAAGTTGCTTGAGCCGGTCAGCCGAATCAAGCTGCATCTGCACCGACTTGGCTGCCGCGTCCGCATCGGGCGATGGGCTCTGGGTGGCACGCTGATGGAGCGTCATCAGCTTCGACCGCAGCGCCGTAGGATCGAGACGACGCACGGCGTCATCGATCTCATCGCCGCGTTTGGCGACCGCCCACGCTTCTGACAAGCCGTGCTCGAACTGCTCGGCGATTGCTTCGAGCGTTTTCCTGAGCGGGCCGTCACGTGCCCCGGCAATCGTCGCACGCAGTTTGCGACCTGATCCGGATGCGTCTTGCATCAACTGTCGCCAAGGCTCACTCAGCACGAACGGGTCGATGGTTGGCTTCTCGGTTGGCCTGGGCATCGCGACGCCAACACTGACGGCGTAGGCGGCAGCGCCGAGACCGATTGCGGCGCCAACGGGAATCCCGGCGATGGCGAGCAGCACCCCAACACCGATACCGAGCAGAATCCGCCACGACATGATTGCCTTGGCAGTTCTCGGGGTGTAGAAGCGGTCGCGAAATCCCATGTCATTGATCGACGCTAGTGCTCACATGGGCTCGATATCGGCTGCTTCGAGGGCGGTCAGTTGCAACTTGGATGGCTCGCTGACATTGGCCAACCTGACGGCTTGCATCGACACGGCCTGCTCGAAGACGTTTCGGATGAAACGGGCGTTGCCGAACCCGCGGCCGCGTGGCTCGGCTTCGATCACACCGCGCAGCTTCGTGTGAGCAGAATTGGCTAGGTGGTACTCCATCTTCGACGACATTCCGTCGAAGATCTTGACGAGTTCGTCGGAGGTGTAGTCGGGAAACACCAGTGTGCGAGCGAACCGACTTTCGAGGCCGGGGTTGGTGTCGATCAACTGCTGCATTTCGGTCGGGTACCCGGCGACCACCACGGCGAGGTCGTCACGATGGTCCTCCATGAACTTGACCAGCGTGTCGATCGCCTCACGACCGAAGTCGTTCTCACCGCCGCGTGCGAGGGCATACGCCTCGTCGATCAGCACTGTCCCTCCGATCGCTGATTCGAGAACTGCTTGAGTCTTGGTTGCTGTCTGGCCGACGAACCCGGCCACGAGATCGGCACGATCTGTTTCGACGAGGTGGCCTTCGGTGACGACGTCGAGGCTTCGGTAGATCTGGCTGAGCAAACGAGCCACGGTCGTTTTGCCGGTACCAGGATTGCCGACAAACACAAGATGGTGGCTGGTTTCGATGACCGGCAACTTGTGCTCGGCGCGGAGCCGTTGGATGCGGAGCAGGCTTGTCAGACGACGAACCTCGGCCTTGACATGGTCGAGGCCGACCAATCCGTCCAGTTCTGCCAACAACTCTTCGACGGGTCGTTCGGGTGGCATCTCGGCCTCGGGAATCGTCGCAGGGGCACCTCCCGCAGACGCAGTTGCTGCCGGTTGCCCAGGTCGCGGGATGCGGTGTGCGTCCATTGCCGCCAACAACATCGCGCGGAATGTGTCGATCGCCGTGATCTCGTCGGGGGAGGGGACTAGGTCGAGCGCCGCTGTGGCGTGAGCCAGCTTGAGCGCCGATTCGTAGTACGTGTTGGCCCGACGGTCACCGTCACGGGCGTCGGCCTTGAGCAACAGGTCGTAGAGCGTGCTCGGGCTGGCCAGCCAGGGCCGTTTGCCCGTGATCAGATCGGACTCGCGAAGTTGCTGCGGTGTGATCAACACCGGTGGATCGAGCTTGGGTCCGAGATCGTCGAGCCATCCCTCGAGCTCGGTAGTAGTGAGACGCCCGTCGCTGTCAAGTACTGCCGAAACGAGCGAGCACGCCTCAACGATGCATTCCTGCTGGTGCTGTCGGCCTGAGAGCGAGGCAAGTTCTCCTGCGACCCCGCCCACGAACGTGTCGACATACTTGCCAAGTGTCCCAGACATAGTGACGAAGCCTAAGCGCCAGGGTGAAGAGCGGAGCGGAGGCCAGTCCCGACCACAAGAATGGATTGACCTGTGGGTCAAGACGGCGGGTAGCGTTGATGTCATGGCTGTCGAGATGGCGAATCGGTTCGAGAGTGTCCAAAAGGTGCGAGATGGCCTGCGTGACGTGAACTACTTGGCCGATGACGGGATTGCAGGCGTCGCCTTCCTGGCAGACCGGCTGGGCAAGCCGATTCTGGTCGAAGGGCCTGCCGGAACTGGCAAAACGCAACTCGCCAAGTCGATCGCCGAGATGACTGGCGCTCGGTTGATCCGTTTGCAGTGTTACGAAGGGCTCGACGAGAGCAAAGCGCTCTACGAGTGGAACTACAAGAAGCAGCTGCTGCGAATCCAGGCCGACAAGAACTCCGATTCGTGGAGCGATGTCCACGACGACATCTTTTCTGAAGAGTTCCTGTTGACTCGGCCGTTACTCGAAGCGATCAGCGCTCCAGATCCTGTGGTCCTGCTGATCGACGAAGTCGATCGTGTCGAAGTGGAAACCGAAGCGCTGCTGCTGGAGATTCTGTCCGACTATCAGGTTTCGATTCCGGAGTTGGGCACGATCGAGGCGAAACAGATCCCGCTTGTATTCCTGACCTCGAACAACACCCGCGAGCTGTCGGAAGCACTCAAGCGGCGGTGCTTATACCTCCACGTCGACTACCCATCGATGGAGCGCGAGAAGCAGATCGTGTTGACCAAGGTCCCCAACATCACCGAGCATCTCGCTGACCAGGTGTCGCGAATCGTCCGATCAATCCGTCAGCTCGATCTGAAGAAGTCGCCTAGCGTTTCTGAGACGCTCGACTGGGCCCGCACGTTGCTGTTGCTCAATATCGAAACGGTCGACGAGCAGACCGCCAAGGAGACGCTGCACATCTTGCTCAAGTACCAGACCGACATCGCGAAGGCCACCAAAGAACTCTCGGTCAGTTGAAGTCAGTTCGACTGGGAGGGCATTGCCGACCATGACACACGGCTCAGTGACACAAGGTTTAGTGAAGGGTGCCGAGGGAAGCGCCAGCGACGAGGCGAACAGCGGCGCGAAGACAACCGGACGGCCGACGAGCCCGCCGCGAAGAACGTCGATGCTCGATCTGCTCAACGGATTTGTCGGGGAGCTTCGGAATGCGGGATTACCGGTCAGCCTGACTGAGAATCTCGACGCCATGGAGGCAGTGCAACACATCCCAATCGAGGATCGTGACGCCTTCAAATACGCCCTCGGGGCGACGCTGATCAAGAACAACTCGCATTGGCGAGCGTTCGAGACAGTGTTCGAGGTGTACTTCTCACTGCGGGGTCCTGAGTACCGGCTCGCCGAAGGTGACGAATCGGCGCTCGATCAGTTGTGGCGCGAGATGCAGGACGAATCGCAGGCTGGCGAAGGTCGCGGCGGTGCCGGCTCGATGGACGCGTTGACGCCGGAAGAGATCGCCCAGATGCTGATGCAGGCGCTACTCAACGCCGATCAGGCCATGATGCGAGCACTCGCCAAGCAGAGTGTGCAACGGTTCGCCGGAATGGAGCCGGGCCGACCCGTTGGTGGTACGTACTACCTCTATCGCACCCTCCGGAATCTCGATCTCGAGGCGATGATGGACAAGTTGATGGAAGCATCAGCGAATGAGGCGGGCGGTGAGTTGACCTCGCTCGAAGAGCGGCTCGAACGCGACGAGTTCGAGCATCGAATCGACGAGTTCAAGAAGGAAATCGAGGCCGAGATCCGGCGTCGGCTGGTGGCCGATCGCGGTGTCGAGGCAATGGCAAAGACACTGCGCAAACCATTGCCGGAAGACGTCGAGTTCATGCACGCATCCCGTGAGGAGATGCAGTCGTTGAAGAAGGCGCTTTATCCCCTGACCCGAAAGTTGGCCGCGCGGCTAGCTCGCAAGCGTCGCCACGGCCGAAAGGGGCCTCTCGACTTCCGTAACACGGTGCGTCACTCGCTGAGCTACGGCGGCGTGCCTGCCGAGCCGAAGTTCAAGTACCCGCGTCCCGCCAAACCCGAGTTGATGGTGATCGCCGACATTTCGGGTTCGGTGGCGGCATTCGCCCGATTCACCTTGATGCTGGTGTACGCCATCCAAGGCCAATTTTCGAAGGTCCGCTCGTTCGTCTTCATCGACGGGATCGACGAGGTCACTGAGTACTTCAAGGCGACCGAAGACATCCAGGAGGCGATTCACCGTGTGAACACCGAGGCCGACGTCGTGTGGGTCGACGGGCATTCCGACTACGGCCACGCCTTCGAGGTGTTCTGGGATCGTTACGGCAAGGACATCAGTCCGAAAACAACCGTGCTGCTTCTCGGAGACGCTCGCAACAATTATCACGCCAGCCAATCGTGGGTTGTGCGTGAGATTCGTCAGAAGGCGCGTCACGTCTATTGGCTGAACCCTGAACCGAAGTCATACTGGAACACCGGCGACTCGATTGTTGGCGACTATGGCAACCACACCGACGGTGTCTACGAGTGCCGTAACCTTCGCCAACTCGAAGCATTCGTCGAAAAGCTGACGTAGCCGCGCCCGCCCAAGCGACACGGACGACGAACCCGCCACAAGCTAGGGTTCGAGCCAGAGACCCATTTGAATCCCCGGTTCGGTCCAGAGCAACGTCGCGTTGGCGGCCACGAGGTCCTTGTCTTTCAGCGGAGCAAAAACGTACGGGCCAACCGCGTCATCGAGGCCGCGATCGCGTGCGAACTGATAGTCCGGTAGGTAGAACTGGTACAACTGGGCGCGACGGCGTTGGTCATCCCATGTGACACTGGGATGTTCCGATTCTTTGACGAATTTGAAGCCGACCACCACGCCTTCCGGAAGAATCCCGTCAGTCTCGACCGCACGAACTTCGACCGCCTTCCCCCAGGTATTGAGGCGAAGTGACAGACCGCGATGCGTTCTGATGCCTCCGCCAATCAGGGCCGCCGACAGCACAATCATCAAGCCGATCGACCGTCGGCCGGACCACCGAGCCACGATCAGCAACACGACGAATAACGCACCTGCGGCGGCAGCGAGATACGTCATGTCGAGCGAGCGGCCGCCACCGATGAAGGGCACCAAACCTGCGATCATCGGGCGCACGCCTACCGCCTCCCTCAGCGCCTTGCCGTGGACGTAGTGCACCCCGATTGCCGACCCGACCAGCGTGGCCGCGCAGAGCATGGTGACAGGCCACACTCCGTTGCTCCTGGACTCCCGGTTACGGGCAAGGCCGACGAGCCAGCCGATGGCGATGATCAGGACTGGCCACAGAATGGCATCGTTGTAGCGGCCATAGATCCTGTGGTCAGAACGGGTGCGGGCCGACATGAAAGCGACAGAAACGAGACACAGCGGTATGGTCAGCGCCGACACCAAACGGGCATCAACCGCTGGGCGATCACCGCGCAGCGAACGCCGGGCGACGACCAGCATTCCGACTCCGGTGAGGGCGGCGGTCGCCACCATCTGATACCAGACCTGACCGAGCAATGACTCCAACAGTGCAACGGGATTGTCAAGTCGTTTCCAGATCGTGCCGATCGAGTTGCTCGAACCAGGATCATCCCAGACGTGGTCGTAGACGAGGTCGGAATACCAGTACGACAATCCCGTTACGAGAAGCGCGAAGCCAACCAACTCGACGCTACGTCGCCATTCGCGCCGCCAGAGCGTGCGCCCCACCACCAACGCAGTCGCCAGGGCAACAAGTGGCATCAGGCGACTGTGGGAGACGAACCCGGCTACGGACCAGGCGATCGCAGCGCAACCTGCGGTCAGGCGGTCATGTTCGTAGAACTCGAGCATGAACCAGAGTGTTGCCAGGAACGACAGCGTGACGATCGCCTCCGCCCAGGCGAAGGCTGTGGCCGACAGCGAGGAGGCGGTGACGGCAAGCGCCCCGGCGGCGAGCAGACAAGCCGTCGGCGACATCACAGTGAGCCGCAAGGCCAGTCGAGCAAGGACCATGGCAGAGATGCCTGCAATCAAGGCAAGGATCACCATCGAGCCCCGAAACACTGTTGCGGCGTCGTCGGTGAACCAATAGATCGGGCCGATCAGAGTCGGTAGACCTGGCCGCCAGGTGGCATGGTCGAACATGCTCCAGTGGGTGCCACCACCGATCCACCGCGACATCGCGAACGTTGCCGGTTCGTCAGGTGCGACGTGGAAGATCGTCCGATTGAGGCTGAACCACCAACGAACGATGGCGACCGAAATGCCGAGCGCCACGATGGCGACGGGCGAGAAGTAGCGCGCGGCAGCGGGTGCTTTCACTTCCGGTGCCAGCTCGGGCGTTTGGAAAACGTCCGTCATCGCTGCATCGTCCCACGTCATGAGCGTGCAATCGTGTCAGCCAAGCCACCGATTGCCAACGCGTCGTTCGATTGGCTCGTTTACGAACCCGCCATCTGGTGGTGAGGGAAGCGCCAGCGACGAATCGCAAGCGGCGCTCGAAGTAAGCGAAGCGGACGACGAACCCGCCATCAAGCTAGGTGCGTTGGTAGTTGGGCGCTTCTTTGGTGATCGTGACGTCGTGCGGGTGGCTTTCCTCGCGGCCGGCAGTGGTCACCCGCATGAATCGCGCCCCGGTTCGTAAGGATTCGAGATCGGTAGCACCGGCGTAACCCATACCACTTCGGAGGCCACCAACGAGTTGGTAGACCGTGTCGCTGAGCGGACCGGAGTACGGTACGCGCCCTTCGATGCCTTCTGGTACAAGCTTGCGACTGGTTGCTGCCACATCAGACTGGGCGGTCGCGTATCGGTCGGCACCGAGACCTTGCATCGCCCCGAGCGAACCCATCCCTCGGTAGCTCTTGAAGCGGCGCCCCTCGAACAGTTCGGTCTCGCCAGGGCTTTCCTCGGTGCCGGCCAGCAGCGATCCGAGCATCACTGTGTTGGCACCTGCGGCGATTGCCTTGACGATGTCGCCTGAGTACGTGATCCCGCCGTCTCCGATGATCGGAATCCCGAGCTTTCGGGCCTTGGCGGCGGCGAAATAGATCGCCGAAAGCTGCGGCATCCCTGCCCCACTGATGATCCGGGTCGTGCAGATCGAGCCGGCACCGACACCGACCTTGACGGCGTCGGCTCCAGCCTTGGCGAGTGACTCGACACCTTCCTCGGTGACGACATTCCCTGCCGTAACCGGGAGATCCGGCCATGAACCCTTGAGCCGTTCGATCGTCTTGATCACACCGGCCGAATGGCCATGGGCGGTGTCGATCGCGACCGCATCGACACCCATCGCAACGAGCGCTTCGACTCGGGCTTCGACGTCGTCGCCCACACCGCACGCAGCTGCCGTTCGCAAACGGCCGCGGCTGTCTCGTGACGCATTCGGGAAGTCGAGCCGCTTCTGGATGTCTTTGACCGTGATCAGACCGACGAGGCGACCGTGGTCGTCGATCAACGGCAGTTTTTCGATCCGGTGCCGCTGCAGGATCGTCTTTGCTTCGTCGAGCGATGTACCGACCTTGGCGGTGATGAGATTCTCGCTCGTCATGAACTGGCTGATTGGCCGCTCGTAATCGGAGCCTTCGCAGAATCGGATGTCACGGTTGGTGAGAATTCCGACGAGTTGTCCGACATCATCCGTGATCGGAACACCGGAGAACTTGAAGCGGTTCATCAACGCTTCGGCCTCGAACAGCCTGGCGTCCTTGCGAAGCGTGACCGGGTCAGAGATCATCCCACTTTGGCTGCGCTTGACTTTCTGGACTTCGGCGGCCTGCTCGTCGATCGACATGTTTCGATGGATTACGCCAATTCCGCCGTTGCGGGCCATCGCAATCGCCATCCTGGCCTCGGTCACCTTGTCCATCGCAGCTGACACGAGCGGGACATTGAGCGTGATGTCGGCGGCGAAGACTGCGGAGGTGTCGACGGCGTCAGGGAGCGTGTCTGAGTAACCGGGAATCACGACAACGTCGTCGAACGTGAGCGCGTCGTAGCGATCGAAGAGAGAGTCATTTTGCTTGGTCATGCCGGGGCCTCCTGTGTATTCAGTTGCTGGCAGAGGGTTCGAATCGTGTCGACGAGTAGCCGGTGCTCGACGGCGTGGATCCGGGCTTCCAGCGAATCGAGTGTGTCATCGGGATCGATTGCGACTTCCTCGGATGCCAACACTGGGCCATCGTCGACACCGCCGTCGGGCACCAGGTGAACCATCACGCCGGTGCGAGTACGGATGCCCGCTTGGGCTTCTTTCCACGCTCGCTCGATGGCGTGCATGCCTGGCAGCTCACCAGGGAGCGCCGGATGCAGATTGACGACGCGGTCGGGGAACCACCCGAGAAAGCTGGTCGTGAGGATCAGAAGCCAGCCGGCCAGAATCACGAGATCCGGGGCGAATCCAGCGACGATGTCAGTCAGTCGTTCGTCGTAGTCGGCTCGGCCCTCACCTTCGTGGCGACCGATATGGACCGAGACAACACCGGCTTGTGCGGCACGCCGAAGCGCCAACGCGTCAGGATTGTTGCTGACGACAGCGACCACTTGTGCGGCGAGCGACCCATTGGCGCAGGCGTCAAGGATCGCCTGCAGATTGGATCCACTGCCCGAAACCATCACCACGAGCCGAGTGCGTGCCTCCATGCATCGAAGGTAGACCCCCTTAACTGCGTCTTGGCGCGCCCTGAACGAAAAGTCAGTCCGAGCCCACCCGTCGGGAACTCAATCGAAGTCGTACAGGTGTTGCGGGTTGTCGACGAGGATCTTTGTTCTGGTCTCCGAATCTGGGGCGAACGTGGCGAGTAGATCTAACAGGTCACCGTCGTCGGGCATGTGCCTCACGTTCGGGTGCGGCCAGTCGGTACCCCACAGGACTCGATCGGGCGCAGCGGCGATCAGCGCTCGGGCGAACGGGGCGACGTCGTCGTAGGGGGGTGACCCGTCAGCGGTCAGACGTTCGGCACCCGAGATCTTCACCCAACAACGATCGTCCTTGATCAGGTCGAGAAGCTGCTGGAACGGCTCCTGATGGAGCCCTTCGCCGACAGGCACTCGCGCCATATGATCGATCACGTAGGGACACGGCAGCCGATCCAACAGCTCGGCGTAGCGCGGTAGATCCTTGGCATCGAAATGCAGCACGATGTGCCAACCGAATGGTTGCACTCGGTCGACGATCCGCCAGAACACGTCAGGTTCGGGAGCACCACCGAGATGGGCAACGAAATTGAAGCGCGTGCCGCGGACCCCGACATCGTGTAGCGCGCCGATGTCGGCCTTGCTGAACGATTCGTCGATCATTGCGACGCCGGCGTACCGGCCGGCCCCGCGTTTGATGGCGTCGACCATCGCTGAATTGTCGACGCCGTGACAGGACGCCTGCACGAACACCGCGCGGGACAGGCCGAGTCGGCTCTGAAGGATCTCAAAGTCTTCGAGACCGGAATCGGGTGGCGTGTACGTGCGGTCGTCGGAGAACGGGAACCGGTGACCTGGCCCGAAGATATGACAATGGGCATCGCAGGCATTCGGAGGAGGTACGAATTCGACCGGCGCATGTGGGTTCGGGTGCGGGGCGGGGATCGTGGGAAGGGGCTCGGGCATCTCAGTGCTCACCGGGTTCGGGTCGAGGGTAGACCGTACCGTCCATCAACTTCCGCGCAGTGCGAACAATTCCGGCTCGTCGAACATCGATCGCGCCATCGGGTCGCACCGTCACGTCGACAGATGCGTCGAACGAACCGGTTGGGTGTTCACACACGATCTGATCGACCGGCTGACCGATTGACACGTGAAGCGCTGCGACGGATGCAGCGGGGGAGCCGGGGAGCCGGGCGGCGGTTGCCACCGAGACCGCCCCAAGCACGCCAATCGCCTCATGGCACCGATGTGGAATGAAGGTCCTGGTACTGATATGACCGCCATCGCGTGGCGGAGCGACCAGCGTCATCTTGGGCACGGTGCTCTTGGTGACGTCACCGAGGTTCATGATCGGACCCGCAATCAGGCGGATCACCTCGAGTTTGGCGCGCAACGGCGTGTTTGCTTCCAGTTCCTCGGGCGACTCGTAACCGGAAATGCCAAGATCCGAGGCCCGCATCACGACGACGGGCATGCCGTTGTCGATCATGGTGACCTCGATGCCGTCGATCACATCGACCACGTTTCCGGTCGGTAGGAGCGCTCCACACGACCCGCCTGCAATGTCTTCGAAATCCAGTCTGATCATGGCGGCGGTGCCTGGCACACCGTCGATGATGGTGCCTCCGGCATAGTCCGGAAGACCATTCGATAGAGGAAACACTGACGTAGCGATGCTGTCGGTGTTGACCATGTAGACCCGTACGACGGCACGTTCGGCACCGGCGGCGACATCGACGAGCCCTCGTTCGACCGCGAATGGCCCGGTGCCGGCCAGGATGTTGCCGCAGTTCTGTTGATCGGTGACCAGCGGCTGATCGACGAAGACCTGCAGGAATAGGTAGTCGATGTCAGCATCGGTTCGCTCGGATCGGTTGATCACGGCCACCTTGCTGGTGAGCGGATGGGCACCGCCCACCCCGTCGATCTGTCGGGCGTCCGGACTCCCCATGATCCGCATCAGGAGGTCGTCACGCACGGCCACGTCAGTGGGCAGGTCGCCTGCCACGAAGAAGGCACCCTTCGACGTACCGCCGCGGATCAACGTGCAACGCACCCCGGTCGGATTCATCAAGACCGTCGATCAACCGAGCGAAGCAACATCGCTGATCCCGTACCTGCTTATCGACGTATGAGCGATCGGTAACGTGGCCTGCACAGTTCGCCACGTGGCGATGTGCGCCGAGCCAAGGTGACCGGCGAGCGATTCTTCGTTATCCAACAGCTCG
>JANMTV010000124.1:0-14843 GCA_031390905.1 Ilumatobacteraceae bacterium
CTCGGCGACGAAGTCGCGGTCGCTGACCGCATCGAGCGAATTGTCAAATGGTTTGGCAAATCCGAGATCCGCTGCGTTGCCAGCCGGGTCGATCGGCAATGACGTTCCAGCAAGCGCTCCAGCGCCGAGTGGCGAGACGTCAAGCCGGTCGATCGTCGCCAGCAAACGATCGATATCACGCCCGAACGCCCAGCCGTGGGCGAGCAGATGATGCGCCAGGAGCACCGGCTGGGCACGTTGAAGATGGGTGTAACCCGGGAGGTACGTGCCGCCCGCTTCGGTCGCACGATTTAGCAGTACCTGCTGCAACTCGAGCAGACCGCGGGCGACAACGAGCAACTCGCGTTTGCACCAGAGGCGGAGGTCGGTGGCGACCTGATCATTCCGGCTGCGGGCTGTGTGCAGCTTGGCGCCGGCGGCACCAGACAGCTCGGTCACTCGCCGTTCGACGGCGGTGTGAATGTCTTCATCCGAAGGGACGAACTCGAACCTACCCTCCTCCATTTCGACGTAGGCCTGGTCGAGCGCGACCAGCACGGAGTCACGCTCTGCGTCACTGAGAAGACCAACCCGCGCCAGACCGCGTACGTGAGCGCGAGAGCCCGTGATGTCGTCCTTCCAGAGGCGCCGATCGAACGGAAGACTCGCCGTATACGCCATCAGCGCAGCATCCGGGCCACCTTCGAAGCGTCCATGCCACAACGTCGATCCACTCATCAGCTCACGCCTCCATTGCCGTACGCGACGATTCCGGCGAGATCACGAAGCGTGGCGGCGAGTTGTGCGCCACCGACCACCTCAGTCGCCACACACAACATCGTGTCATCACCGGCGACAGTACCGAGCAGACCATCGACGCCACTGCGATCCAGCGCCGACGCCACTACGTGGGCGCAACCCGGCGGTGTTCTGACGACGACGAGATTCCCGGAATGCGTCACTTCGGCGACCCACTCCCCCATTACTCGACGAAGCTGATCGACTGGCGCCAAACGTTCGGGGGCGAACTCGGGAACGGCGTATACGGTGGCGCCGCCCGGAACCCGCACCTTGACGGCACCGAGATCTTCCAGGTCGCGCGACACCGTCGCCTGGGTTGCGGCGATTCCATCCCCCGCCAACAGTTCAACCAGTTGTGGCTGATTTGTCACCTGTTGCTGCTCGATCAACCGTGCGATTGCCTGCTGTCGTTGCACCTTGCTCATGAGCTGTAACGATCGTGTGAGAGGAGAAATGCGAGTACTCCGCGCGACGCGTGGAGCCGGTTGTGGCCCTGTTGGATCGCAACACTGCGTGGCCCGTCGAACACGTCAGCAGCGACTTCAAGGCCACGGTAGGCAGGCATGCAGTGCATGAACACGGCCTGCGAATCGGCGGCCGACATCAAATCCTCGTCGACGGTGAAGCCTTCGAACGCCTGCCGACGCTGGTCCTTCTCGGCCTCCTGACCCATCGACACCCACGTGTCGGTGTGGACCGCGTTGGCACCCTCGACGGCATCCTTCGGCCTGCTGAACTGTTCGACTGAACCGGTACCGAGCATGGTGAGTCGTTCGAGTTCGGCGTGCTCGGCGTCGAATCCATGTGGACACCCCAGCCGGACATGCATGCCGAGCAGCACACAAACCTCCGCCAGCGAGCGAGCGACATTGTTGTAGTCGCCGATCCACGCAACGGTTTTCCCACCCAGTTCGCCGAGGCGCTGCCTCATTGTCAACGCATCAGCGAAACCCTGAAGCGGATGCGAGTACTCACTGAGCATGTTGACCACCGGCACAGAGGCCGATACCGCCAGTCGTTCCACAATCGAATGATCGAAGACGCGTGCCGCAATCAGGCCGTGATACCCAGACATGATCCTGGCGACGTCCTCGACCGGTTCGCGGACGTCGAACCCGACCTCGTCGCCGCGCGTGTAGACCGGATGACCACCCAGTTGAACTACCGCGATCTCCATCGACTGTCGCGTGCGATTCGACGGCTTCTCGAAGATCAACGCAACCCCTTGACCCTCCAACGGACGCCCGAGGGCGGCGATTGGCCGTTCGGCAAGGTCAAGAATCTCCGCTATCTCGTTCGCGGAACAATCGGTGACGTTGAGCAATGACGGGGTCACGACGCGACCTCGGCCAAGACTTGCGTCACCAATGCTGCGGCTTCGGCAAGCTCGGCATCCGACACCGTGAGCGGCGGCGCGAAGCGCAGCGTCGACGGGTTGACGGCATTGCAGATCAGCCCCTTTTCAAGCAACGACTTATAGACCGTCGTGGCGTCAATCCCATCGGCCAGCTTTGCGCCAAGGAGCAAACCTGCACCACGCACCGAGTCGACCTGTGGGATCTGCAACAGCATTGCCGTCAACTTCTCGCCCCGCTCAGCCGCGAGTCGAGGTGCCTCGATCCGTCGCATCTCGTCGATTACGGCGACGACCGCAGCTGTCGCCAACGCCGTGCCGCTGTACGTGCTGCCGTGATCACCGGGTTGAAATACGGCCGCCACGTCGCGGCGCGCCCAACACGCGCCGACCGGCATTCCGTTGCCCATCGCCTTGGCGAGCGTGACGACGTCCGGCTTGATGTGATCGTGTTCGAAGCCGAACCATCGACCGGTCCGTGCGAAACCCGTTTGGATCTCGTCGACCATCATCAGTGCACCGGTCTCGTCACACAGCTCACGAATACCTTGGAGATAGCCAGGAGGGGCAGGAATCACGCCGCCCTCACCCTGAATCGGTTCGATCAGAACGGCCGCCACCGAGCTGTCGACGGCCGCACGCATGGCGTTGAGATCGCCCCAGGCGACATGCCGGAACCCCTCTGGCATCGGGAAGAACGGCTCGTGTTTGGCCGGCTGGCCGGTCGCCGCGAGGGTTGCCAGTGTGCGGCCGTGGAAGCTGCCGAAGGCACTGACTACCGAGTGGCGACCACGCCCACCCCACTTGCGGGCCAGCTTGAGCGCACACTCGTTGGCCTCGGCACCGGAGTTCGTAAAGAACACCTGGCCAACATCACCAGTCGCGTCTTTCAACAACTCGTTGAGCTTGATCGCCGCCTCGGTGGCAACCGGGTTGGTGAAGAAGTTGCTGACATGCACCAACGCTGATGCCTGGCGACTGATCGCCTCGGCGATCACCGGGTTGGCGTGACCGAGTGACACGACAGCAATACCGGCGAGAAAATCGAGATATCGCTTTCCGTTCGTGTCCCACAATTCGGTGCCGCTGCCGCGTTCGAAGCTGATTGCCGGGGCGCCAAAGACTGGCATGAACGGGCAGTGATCAAGCCCTTGTAGATCGAACGTGTGAGCGGTCATCAGGCTCCTCCGAGAACCATGGTTCCGATGCCCGAGTCAGTGAAGATCTCGAGCAGCAGAACGTGGGCGATTCGCCCGTCGAGTATGTGGGCGCGATTCACGCCGTTGCGGACAGCATGAACGCAGCTGTCGACCTTGGGAATCATTCCTCCGGCAATCGTGCCGTCGGCCACGAGTTGTTCGAGTTCGTCGGCGGTGACCTGTCGAATCAAGCTGGCTGCGTCGTTGATGTCACGCCGAAGTCCCTCTATGTCAGTGAGATAGACCAACTTTTCGGCGCCGAGCGATTCCGCGATCGCACCGGCGACCGTGTCGGCATTGATGTTGTAAGCCTGACCGTGATCGTCGGTTCCAATCGTCGCGATGACCGGAATGAACTCGTTGTTCATCAAGCCGTGGAGGACGCCAGGATTGACAGCTCGAACGTCGCCGACGAAACCGAGTCCCGGATCACGGGCAGAAGCCTTGATCAACCCTGCATCCTCACCACTCACACCGACGGCGTAGTTGCCGTGCACGTTGATGGCGCTGACAATCTGCGGGTTGACCTGTCCGATCAACACCATCCTCGCGATGTCGACTGTTTCAGCGTCTGTGACACGCAGACCGTTTCGGAACTCGGCCACCTTGCCAAGCTTGGCCATCAGCGTGCTGATTTGCGGTCCGCCGCCGTGAACGACGACCGGTCGCATGCCAACCAGTCGCATCAGCACGATGTCTTCCGCGAACAACGCAAGAGCGTCGTGCTCGGATGTGCCGGCAAGTGCATTCCCGCCGTACTTCACGACCACGACCTTGCCTGCAAACCGACGGATATATGGCAGCGCCTCAACCAGCGTCGCCGCCTTCTGAGCAGCCCCAATCCCCCCGTTCATGTCGCGATGAACCGGCGATGGAGGGGTTGATCGCGACATGAGTGGGGGGTTGGTCATGGTGCGACTCCGACACGGCTGAGGCCCAATGTTTCCTCGAGGCCGAGCGCAATGTTGGCCGATTGGACTGCGCCTCCTGACGCCCCTTTTGCGAGATTGTCGAGGGCGGCTATGGCAATGATCGTGTGGGTGCGCGCGTCGTAGCGCGCCGTGACATGAACTGCGTTCGAGCCGAGAGTTGACTTGGTCGACGGAAGGCCATCGGTCACCACCATGAAGGGCTCACCCGCCCAACGCGCCCTCATGAGGTCGAGCAGCGAGGCGGTCGACACCGACGCTCCAACCGCCGGCCGGGCGTAACAGGTCGCCAGGATTCCTCGATTCATCGGAGCGAGATGCGGGGTGAACAGCAGTTGGACCCCGATCTCCTGCTCCATTTCCGGGGTGTGTCGATGATTCTGAAGTCCGTATGCAGCGAAATTCTCGTCGATCGTCGTGAAGCTGTAGCCGTAGTCCGCCTTGCGGCCTGCCCCGGTGACGCCGCTGACAGCGTCGACGATCACCCCGCTCGTTTCGATCACACCGGCTTCCACGAGCGGACGCAGGGCGAGCGTCGCCGCCGTCACGTAGCAACCAGGTGTCGCCACGAGCGAGGCACCGGCGAGTTCGGCACGATGCAGTTCTGGCAATCCGTACACAGCATCACTCAGCAAGCCGGGCTGATCGTGCTCGAACCCGTAATACAGCGGATATTGAGCGGCATTCTTGAGGCGATATGCGGCGGACAGATCGACGACGCAACCCACCTTGCCGACCAACTGTGGAGCCAGCGACATGGACGCTTCGTGAGGCACACCCAAGAACACCACATCCAGCTGGCGCGCACGTTCCACATCGAATGCCTCGAAAATCAAGCCTGGATACGCAGCTGCCAATGATGGGTACAACGACGCAGCCGACACCCCGACTTGCGAGTCACCCGTGGCATAGGTGACCTCGAACTCGGGGTGTTGAGCGGCTATTCGTAACAGTTCGGCGCCGGTGAATCCCGACGCGCCGATGATGCCAACAGAAACCATAGACGCATGACTATACACATCTTCGTATTGTCATGCAATCACATCACGCATCGGTCACCACTCCCAGGGTAGGGCGAGCGTTCTTGCGGCAAGCAGAGCTGCAGCAGGCAGAATGGTGAAGTGATTCCCGGAGCCAATCCGACCAAGGGGCGACTGCTGCTGGCAACGCCACCACTCGAGGATCCCAACTTCGACCGCACAGTCATCTTCATGATCGAGCACCACGAGAACGGCGCATTGGGTGTCGTGATCAATCGCCCGACCGGCGAAGTTCTCGGCGAACCGTTGGAGCGCTGGAACGATCTCCAATCGAGACCGGACTCGCTGTTCAACGGCGGACCGGTTGAACCAGAGGCCTTGATTGCGTTGGCGTGGGCGGATCGGCCCGTAACCGAGGCAAATCAGGAGCTTTCACCGATTTCCGGGCGAATCGCAGCCGCAGACCTCTCCACCGATCCTGCCCTGGTCGCCGGATATGTGAGCGCAGTTCGGATCTTCCGCGGGTACGCCGGATGGGGCCCCGGCCAACTCGAAGTCGAGATCGAGGCCGGTGCATGGCTCGTATTCGACGCAGAACCAGCCGATGTGTTCGCACCGGAACCCAGTGATCTGTGGCGCACGGTGCTGCGGCGCCAGCGAGGACGGCTCGCATGGCTGGCAACCGCGCCTGACGATCTCAGTGCGAACTGAGCGAGCGGAGTAGTTCGATCGCTTCGTCTGCCCGCACGACTGGCACAAGTAAGTGGTCATGATGAAAGCCGGCGATGATGTTGCATGCAATCCCGGCGTCGGCCAGTACGCGACTGGCAGCAGCGGTCAGGCCGACTGCTTCGAGTGAACTATTCACGGTGAGTGTGAGCCACGCCGCTTCGAACTCGACGGTCGCGCCGGCACGGCGGGCATCGTCGACCGTAACGACGTACGTCTCGCCCTCGGCTTCGACGACCGTGGCATGCGCCTCGGGTTCGAGCTCAGGCCACACTCCTGAGACAAACGTGTAGATGCCGTCGCGCCGCTCAACGTCAAGATCCGCCAACAGCCGGACGAGATCGCGCTCCCCGTGCATTTGTCTAGCTTCGCAGCTCGGCCCCAAATTTTCCAGCCGAATAAATTACTTCGGAGCGAACACCGGCGATGTCGGCATCAGTGAGACTTCGATCGGAAGCCTGCAAGCGGAGGTGATAAGCGAGACTTCGACGCCCATCTCCGAGCGCGGCACCTCGGAATACATCAAAGAGCTCCAAGCCAACCAGTAGGTTTCCGGCACCCTGACGAATCGCCTTCTCCAACTTCTCGGCGGGCACTTCGTCGGAGACGACGAATGCAAGGTCGAGGTCGCTCGACGGCATCCGACTGACCGGCTTCCACACCAGAGGCCTCGGTGCCCGCCCGAGCATTTCGTCGAGGTTGAGCTCAAGGATCGCGACCCGTTGATCGACGTTGAATCTTCGCAAGACGGCCGGATCAATCTCCCCTACCGCGCCAGACGGACCCTTGCCGGCCTGCAGCGTTGCAGAGCGGGTTTGGTGCAAGCCGGCGGGCACTCGAGCCTGGTCGACTCGTGCTCCGATCCCGAGCGCATCGGCGATCTCACGCCACACGGCCATCGCCGCCGGCGCGTGGTCCCCGGCAAGTACGACACACAGCGCCTCGAACTCGTCGGGCAGTTCGCCAATACCAGGGGGATAGACATGACCGATTTCGAACAACTTGACGCCCGTCCGACGGTGCGATGCATTGAAGGCGACGGCGTCGAGGAGACCAGGGCGCAACGAGGTACGCAGGACACTCTCCTCAACCGCAAGTGGGTTGGTGATCGAAATCGCGCGACCGTCGAGTCCAGCCTTGGCCAACGTGTCAGGGGCCAGAAACGGGTTCGGCATCGCCTCTGATAGTCCTAGCCCAATCAGTACCTCGCGGAGCTGACGGCGTCGCTGCTGATGAAGCGTCAGGCCGCCGTGAACGGTCGACTTCGGAATCGTCTTGCCGAGGTTGGCGTAACCATAGTGACGGGCGACCTCCTCGATCACGTCGATCTCGGCCTCGCTGTCTGGCCGCCATGTCGGCAACGCAACCTCGACTGTGCCGCCGACTATGCCGCCATCCGGGTCGCCGTGACCGCTCACGGTGTAGCCAATCGAGTCGAGCAACCTGGGTAAGTCGGTCGCCGACAGGTTGGTATCGAGGATCCGATTGACCTGCGCAACACGAACCATCACCGAGCGTGCTTGCTCAGGCAGACCTGCGCCGCGGGCGTCGTGCGAACCGGCGTGAACGACGAGTTCAGGGCAGGTTTCGCTGAGTAGTTCAGCGAAACGGGCGATCGCCGTGTCGATCACATACGGATCGCAGCCTCGTTCGTAACGCGCCGACGCCTCGGAACGCAGACCAAGTCGCGACGCCGTTTGCATCACGCCGAGCGGCTGGAACCAGGCCACCTCCAACGCAACGGTCGTGGTGGCGTCGGTGATCTCGGTGTCGAGCCCTCCCATCACGCCACCGACCCCGATCGGCCGATCGTTGGCGTCGCATATCAACAAATCCGCAGCGGTGAACGTGCGCGTCTCGCCATCGAGCGTCGTCATCTGCTCGCCATCAGCCGCTGTTCGAATCCGAAAGCCTCCGCCACCAAGCGCGTCGAGGTCGTAGGCGTGATTCGGCTGGTTGAGTTCGAGCATCACATAGTTCGAGACATCGACGACGTTGCTGATCGCCCGCATGCCTGCGGCATCGAGCCGGCGCTGCATCCACTCGGCGCTTGGACGGATCCTCACGCCGGACATGACCGTGCTCGTGAAGCGCCCGCATCGCTCGCCATCGAGCAATTCGACCGAAGCGGTGATCGTTGACCCGACGGCTGTTGTGGTCGGATTGGGTGGCCGAAATCCGATTCCCATCTGGGCGGCGACATCGCGTGCGACGCCGACGTACCCCCAACAATCGGGGCGGTTGCGGGTGATGTCGAGGTCGAACAGGATGTCGGGCACTAGGCCGAGTGCCTCACCGTACGGCAATCCAAGCGGCGTGCCGACAGGCAAGACCTTGATCCCGCTGTGGTCACTGCCGAGACCGA
This sequence comes from Ilumatobacteraceae bacterium, assembly GCA_031390905.1. Classification (GTDB taxonomy): domain Bacteria; phylum Actinomycetota; class Acidimicrobiia; order Acidimicrobiales; family Ilumatobacteraceae; genus Ilumatobacter. Next base: position 8,337 of record JANMTV010000124.1, read on the forward strand.
GTTCGTCGGCAGAGCACAACATGCCCTCCGAGTCGATACCCAGGATGCCGCGTCGCTCGATCGTTCGACCGTCGGGCATCCGTGTGCCGAGCGTCGCCATCGGGACGACGTCGCCCGGCTGCATGTTGAAGGCGCCACACCAGACGTGACGTTCGACCCCATCGCCCTGATCAACATAGACACGCTGCACTTTGGCGGCTTCGGGGTGTCGTTCGAGTCGCTTGACCTGCGCCGTGATCACGCCAGCCACGGTTGTGCCGATCGTGTCGTAGCCATCGACGGCGAGTCCCAACGAGGTCATCGTGTCGGCTAGCCGGGCCACCGCGGCAGCGTCAGACGGGTCGGCAAAGTCACCGTACTCGTTGAGCCAAGACAGGAGAATCTTCATCAGAACTGCTCCAAGAACCGGATGTCGTTGGTGAACATCTCGCGAATATCGGCCACGCCGTGACGCATTACGGCCATCCGATCGATTCCGAACCCGAAGGCGAATCCACTCCACTGCTCTGGGTCGAGTCCGACCGCTCGCATCACATTCGGGTGCACCATCCCGCACCCACCGAGCTCTAGCCAGGATCCGTCAGGTCGTTGAATGTCGAACTCCGCGGACGGCTCGGTGAACGGGAAGTAGGACGGCCGGAGCCGCGACGAAAAGTCGGCACCGAAGAACGCTTTCGTGAAGGCCTCGATCGTTCCGGCAAGGTCGGCGATCGTGATGTTGCGGTCGATCACGAGCCCTTCGATCTGATGGAAGACCGGCATGTGCGTGGCGTCGGGCGTGTCGCGGCGGAAGACGCGTCCTGGCGCAACTATGTAGATCGGTGGCTTCTGCGCAAGCATCGTGCGGATCTGGACAGGTGACGTGTGCGTCCGAAGCACGGTACGCCCTGGCTGGTCCCCTGGTGCCACGTGATCGACGAACAACGTGTCGAACTCACCACGCGCAGGGTGCCCCTCACCCATGTTGAGGGCCTCGAAGTTGTGCCAGTCAGTTTCGACCTCCGGCCCTTCAGCGACTTGGAAGCCGAGTCCGATGAATACATCTTCGAGCCGCTGCCACGCCTGAGTCACAACGTGGGCGTGGCCCCGCGAAGACCGTCCGATGTACTCGGTCAGGTCGATCCGTTCCGCCGCGACCCGCGCCCCGAGCGCCGCATCGCCGAACTCTGTGCGCCGCGCCGAGAGCGCCGCGCCGACAGACTCGAGCGCGTCGTTGATTGCCTGACCGGCGGCCCTTTTCTCGTCAACCGTCGGAAGCCCGCCAAGCCGAGCCTTGAGCATCGCCAATGTGCTCCGCTTGCCGATCACTTCACTGTCGAGTGCAGTGATCGCATCGAGCGAATCGGCGGCATCGATTTGTGCTAGCGCGTCGTCACGTGCAGCGCTGATTTCGTCGTTCACTGGAGTCCTTTCAAGACGACGATCGTACGGGTCTCGGGATACACATCCCCGGATGGACTCGGGTCAGGCGCGCCGTCGTTCAGCGCACCGGGCCCCGGGCTGTCCGCCCGGGGCACCTAAATCGCAAAGCAACAGCCGTCACATCGGTCAGACTACCCAATCGACTGCGGTCGCACCGAGGAGGATCGGGGCATCCCCAGACCGCCGACGGCGAATTCCCGCTCAACAACGTCGCCGACGACACCGATAAACATGGCACGATGATCCGGAGGTGACCACCATGACCAGCCAGCACCTGAATCTGCACGAGGCGGATCTCACGGCGCTGGCACGTGTCCTTGGCACCGACGCGGCAACCTTACGCGATGAACTCAACCATCGACCTTGGTATGCCAACGATGTGCTTCGCCGCCCAGAGGTTGTCGAATCGGTCTTGCACGGCAGCGGGCCACAGTTCGACGTTTCTCCGATGTTGTTCTTCGCCGTGCTCATCCACCATGCCGCACAGGAGATCGCCTCGAGCGACTGGGTCGACGAGTGGGCTGGGCCCGGCTGCCGCCTCCCCGTGTTCGATGTGGAGCCACTCCTCGAATTCGCCGATGCGCCGGCCAGGTTGCAGTTCGCAGCCAGACTGCTCGCCACCTTCGTCGTGCCCGAAGCATCCACCGTTCCCGCCAATCCGCTCGACCTCGATGAGCTCGTCGACTGGCTCGGCGCAGTTGGGCCTGCCGATCGCATCGTGCTACTGCGCCAACTTGGCGACCTGGCGCTGTTCCGAGCGGGCGTCTTTCCCGACAGCGTCGGGGCGACAGCGCTGTCCATCGCCAGGGCCGAGCACTTGGGCGGGTCGGTCGGGATGACCGACGACGAGCTCAGCCATCTGGTCGACGTCGGATCGGCGACGCCCGGCCTCGACGCACTTGAAACGCTGAGTTCGGCCTGGTACCGGGCAGCGGCCGACAATTCGCCGTCGTCGCCCGTGCTGCTGCGCGATGTGGCACACCGCATCCGTTCCGCACGACGGTTCTTGAATTACGCCGCGGACCACTACCTCTACCAGGTCCAGCCGTTCTGGATGCCCGGCTTCTGATCGCTCACTGGTTGACGTTCAGCCCGCCGTCGTCGCTGCACTAGTATCGGCGCCGTCGTCGGCCTGGCCGCAAGCCTGGGCGTCACAGATGGGGAATTCCGATGCGTATCTTGGTTTTGGGCGCGGGCTTTGGCGGGCTCGAACTGACGACCAAATTGTCAGAGGCGCTCGGCGACGACGCCGACGTCACATTGATCGACAAAGGCGACGGTTTCGTCTTCGGCTTCTCCAAGCTCGACGTGATGTTCGGCCGGACGATCTCCGAGCGAGTCATCCACTCGTACGCCGGAATGGTGAAACCGGGCGTCCGCTTTGTGCAGACCACGATCCGGTCGATCGACCCGGTCGCCAAACAGGTCGAAACCGACGCCGGCCGTTTCGAAGCCGATCTTGTCGTGGTCGCACTTGGCGCCGACCTACACCCGGATGCGACACCAGGGCTGAGCGAGGGAGGAAACGAGTTCTACACGCTGTCCGGTGCCTTCGCGCTCCGCGATGTGCTCGCTGACTTCGGTGGCGGACGGGTCATCGTGGGCGTCACATCCACGCCGTTCAAGTGCCCACCCGCACCGAGCGAGACAGCTCTCATGATGCACGACTACCTCACCAATCGCGGACTCCGCGACGCGTCGGAAATCGCTCTCGTGATGCCGATGGGCGTGCCGATCCCACCCTCACCTGAGGCATCGAAAGCGCTGCTCGCAGCATTCGCTGAGCGGGATATCAACTGGCACCCCAACCAAATGATCACGTCGCTCGATCCCAACCTCAAGGTCGCTCACTGCGCCGACGGCACGGCCCTTCCTTATGACCTCTTCCTCGGGGTCCCCGTGCACCGCGCACCCGCCGTAGTCGAAGAATCGGGCATGTGCACGGAGGGCTGGATCCCGGTCAACCCGCTGACACTCGAGACTGTGTACCCCGGCGTCTACGCCATCGGCGACGTTACGAGCGTGGGTACACCCAAGGCGGGGGTGTTCGCCGAAGGGCAAGCCGCTGTCGTGGCCGACGCTGTCATCGCTCGGGTTCGGGGCGAACACAACGACTCGGAGTACGACGGGCGCGGCATCTGCTACCTCGAATTCGGGCACGACCAGGTCGCCAAGGTCGAGGTCACGTTCCTCACCGGCCAGGCCCCGAACGGGCGACTGGAAGGACCATCCTCGCTGCTTGTCGACGACAAGGCTGCGTTCGGGGCGAGCCGCGTGCGTCGCTGGTTCGATCGCGAGTGGACAAACCTATGACAGCCAAGCCTCTGATCAACCGTCTGACGACAGCCGCTGCAGTGCCGACGACATCGCTCGCGTCGTTCGAGGTCGCATCCAGAAGGTCGCCCGGGTACCGACGGTTGGCGGATGGCAGACGAGGCGGATTCGGTCCGTTGGCTTCGTTGTCGAGGTCGGAGTTCGTCAAGCGTGGCCCCTTCCGCACGTTCTTGACAACGGTCCGACTCCACCGGTCGTGCGAAGGTTGTACATCGAGTCGTGGATCGAAGTGGTTCCGACGACGGAGATCCTTCCAGGTGATTCACTTCGCACGCAGTGGCAAGCCGCCTACGTCCTCAAAGGGCTGACCGTCCAGTCGGTGGATGTACGCGACGGCTCGGACTTGCACAACGACTTCGCGACGCGACGAGGGGTTGACAGTTGGAGACGAGCAGGGACCGGATGTTTCGCAACCCCCGTGGTGGATCGGTGGGTCGGGCCCCAAGTTCGGTTGAATCAAGGGGTTGAGAGTTTTCCGGCTGCGTGAGCGGCGGGCTTGCGGGCAGTGGTAGGCCGAGCTGACACACTGTCGTGATGAACGGGATGCCCCGCGACCAACAGGTCACGAGTCTGCGCCGCTACCTGCGGGCGAACCCTGCGGTAGGTGTCGTGGGTGAGGCCGGCATCGGAAAATCGACCCGTCTCAGGCGGGCCGTAGGCACGATCCCTCACGTGGTCGGGCAGTCGCTCCCGTCCCTCGCCACGATTGCCTACGCTCCCTTGTCACATGCGCTGCAGCACTGGTTGATCGGCACCCCGGACGAAGTCGTATCAGAGGTCGTTCCCCAGTTGGGTCTCCGGCTGCTGGTGCTCGAGGATGTGCAATGGGCAGACCCGCAGACCGTCGAGGTCGTGTCGCGACTTGTTGGGAGGGCGCGCATGGTGATCACTTGTCGAGATCGCTCGTCGTTACCGGATGTACCTGGCCTTGCGGTGTTCGAGGTCGAGCCATTGCGCCCGCGTGCGGCGCATGCTCTTGTGCGCCGACTCCACCCCGATCTCAACGAACGTCGTCGGCGCCAACTCATCGAAGCTGCGGCGGGGAACCCGCTGCTGCTGAACGCGCTCGTTGCCGGGATGGACGTGTCCCCGACGCTCGCAGGAGCGCTCGCGACGCGGCTCGCTGACCTCGATCAGGGCGACCGTGACGTTCTCGGCAGGATGGCACTCTTCGGCAAGGCAGCGCCGATCGGGGTCGTGGGGTCGTTAGAGCGCCACAGATCAGCGGGCCTCGTTGTCACATCGGCCGGGATTTCTGATTTCACCCATCCGCTGATCGCGGACACCATCTTGACGCTTCTGGACGACAGCGATCGGTTCCGCCTTCATGCCGATCTGGCGTTACGCGCTGACGACGCCGCCGCCGCTCGTCATCACATGGCCCTGGGCGACTTCGAGGCGGCCGCCGAGTGTGCCGAACGCGCCGCCGAGTCTGTCACCGCGCCCGAGCGCGCCGATCTACTCTCGCTGGCGACTCTTGCCCGCGGCGATGCGGCGCCGCATCGTCTTCGACTCGACACCGCAGCTGCGCTACTCGGCGCGTGTCGCCCGCTCGATGCGGATGTCGTCGCTGCGACCGTGCATGGTGGCGCAACGTCTGACAACGCCGAAGCGCTTCTGTACCGAAGTCAGGCCGCATGGCTGCGCGGCGACACCGCGGCGGCCGCACAACACTGCAGCGCGGCGCGGGCTCAGGTGGCCGCATCGCCCGCGGAACCGATCGTTGCCAAGATCGTCGTCGAACAGGCCCAGCAGTTGGTGCGGACGCGTGTCGGTGACCCGATGCTTGTCGAGATGGCTCGTTCGGCGCTTGAGTTGGCAGAGGCCGCAGGGGTACAAATCGCCAAGGCCCGATCGGTTCTCGGTCTCGCTCTCGCTCACACCGGCCATGAAGGCTGGAACGAGCACTACCTTGCGGCAGCCGAGATCGCCCGAGCCGAAGGCGACTCCGAGGAGGAGTTCGCTGCCCTGTACTGGCTGGTGAGCGCATTGGGTCTCTACGGCCCGATGCAGTCAGCGTGGCAGATCGGCGAAGAATTGCTCCTGCGGACCCAACAGATGGGTTCCAAACGTTGGCACAACCATTTCCTCGCTGCCTACGCGATTCATCGTTTCGGTACGGGGACCGCTCCGGACGACCTCGTTCCACGAGTGCGTCGCCTCATCAGCCAAGATCCGCTGTTTCGCAACCGAGCCCAGATCGACTTGGCGTTGACCGTCGGTCTGACCGATCGCGGCCAGTTCGACGCAGCCGCCGAGGTCATCGCTGACGGTCGACGCTACATCCGCAACGACGAGGACCGGTCGCTGCTCTGCGTGGCCCAGTGCGAGCTGGCGTGGGCGACGAGCGACACCGCCATCCTCCGCGCAGCCCTCAACGAGCTTGGCACGTGTCGGAGTGGCTTCTTCGGGATGAACGCCTTCGCCGAGAGCGCCGCGATCTATCTCGGCCTCGAACAGCCCGACGACAGCCCGGTACCTCGGTTTCGTTCGGAACTGATGCCCAACGTCGACGTCGTTGCCACCGAACACATCGGATTCGATCAATGGCGGGGCGGACAGCCCACCGCCGCTATGACCACCCTCGTGGTTGCGTCCGACGAATGGTCACGACGAGGCTTTCCCAGGTTCGCCGCGCGAGCCCAGCTCGGGGCGGCGCAGATCGCCCGCTTGACCGATCTCGACGATGCCGATCGGCATTGTGCCGCCGCAGCCGCGATCGCCAAGAAATACAGGCTGGCACCGATACGC
>JANMTV010000129.1:0-7277 GCA_031390905.1 Ilumatobacteraceae bacterium
TCGGGACGCCGCGGATCCATGCCTGACATCAACGCCAGGAAGTCGTCATCGCCGACCTCGCCGGCAAGGCCGAGCTGTTGGGCACCATCGCCGAACCACAATCCACGAGGTTCACCTGAGTCGAGGTAGTAGTTCGGGAGCTGCTCGACGTAGTACGCCCCGGCCTCGGCACCCTTCAGCGTGGTCACCCGCACGGTCATTCCCGACCACCCCATCGGGAACACCCTCGGGAGTCTGTGCACTCGTCTGTCATTGAAAAGTCGTGAGGTTGGGAGAGGTGGAGTTCGGTCATGGCGGTCAAGCGGAGAACGGCAGGGTGTCTTGATCGGGCGGCCGGGTAGCGCGTCGGGTAGCGCTCTTGCGTGACGGTGCGGGCGTGATCGACGCGACCGGAGACGCGACTGGTATCCCGTCGCTGAAGATCGGCCAGCTGATTGGTCCGCCGAGTCGCTGCTCGAGATGACAGCGTGGGATACGGATCTGCTTGCCGAATCGGTCGGCGCACAATCCCTCTGCACCGTTGGTGGCGAGATACATGCGAGCCTGCCGGTACGCAGACGTGCGTCCGATGCGCAGGACGGCTGCCGCTTCCTCGACGGTGAGGAAGTCGGGCGGGCTCGTCCGATGACTCTCAGGCTTGTTCGTCATAGCACCTCACCAACACATGCCTCTCGAAACGCGGTTTCGTGACAACCCCACCCCGTACAAACGGGAACCGAGACAACGAAACGGGGAATCTTCCTCGACGGATGCAGAGCACGTTCTGGCCAAAGCGCAGCAACAAACCCCGAGAATTGAGCTCTTGCGCAGGGGCGTACACTCATTGCATGGCGCCGGCTACAAAGCCCGCTGCCACCTGGACGCTCGACGAAACAGTCGATGATCGGGTGGCCGAAAGCCGCCCCTCGTGCTCAGCCCCCGAGGCGCACCAACTGACACCAACCGTCACCAACCACCGGAGGGCGACACCATGAGCACGCAGGGTTCGATTCGCAGGGATGATTCCGGTGCATGGTTCTTCGTCATCGACATCGCCGCACCAGACGGCGGGCGCAAGCAACTGAAGCGCCGAGGATTCGACACCAAGAGGGCGGCGCAGGTTGCTCTCACTGAACTGCAGGCCGATAAGCAGCGCGGCGTGTTTGTTGCCCCCATGCGGGCGACGCTTGGTCAGTTCCTGCTCGATGAGTGGCTCCCAGCGCGAGGAGTCGCGCTGCGCCCGTCAACTGCGGCGAGCTACGAGCAACTGATACGCAACTACGTACTGCCGACGATCGGCGGCGTACGGCTGCAAGCCGTCGATGGTTCGGCCTTGAACCGGCTCTATTCCGAACTGCTCACGAACGGCCGAACCGCGACGCGTCAGAACACTGGATCTGGACTGTCGGTCAAGACGGTCCGAAACCTTCATGGCGTCCTCTCCCGAGCATTTCGAGATGGTGTCCGGTGGGGGCACCTGCAGCGAAACCCTTGCGATGCCGCCGATCCGCCAAAGGGCGCCAGTCCCGAAATGAAGGTGTGGTCCGCCGACGAGTTGCGCGCGTTCTCGTCATCTGTCGCATCCCATCGCTGGGCCGGCGTGTGGTCGCTGCTGGCCACAACAGGAATGCGTCGTGGCGAGGTGCTCGGTCTGCGATGGTCAGACGTCGACCTCGACGCTGGCACAGTCACGATTCGCTCCACCCGAGTTCGCTACGGGACGACGATCACGACCTCGACACCAAAGACAGCCCGTGGCAACCGCACCATCGCGATCGGCCCCGCGACCGCTGCGGCGCTGCGTGCGTGGAAGCGCCAACAGAGCGCCGATCATCTCCTCGCTGGCGCGTCGTGGGCCGATAGAAGCGGGCTCGTCGTGACGAACTTCAACGGCTCGCCGCCGAATCCGGAGGCCTTCTCCAACCTCTTCGTCGATCTCGCCAGGCGTGCCGGACTGACGCAGATCCGACTGCACGATCTGCGTCACAGCTACGCAACAGCGGCGCTCGCCAGCGGCGTCCCTGTCAAGGTCGTGTCGCAGCGAATCGGCCACGCCGACGTCGGCGTCACCCTGAAGGTCTACGCGCACGTCCTGCCCGGCGACGACGAGGACGCCGCATTGCGAGCCGACTCCCTGCTGGCGACCTGACGTCGGACGGTCGGATCATTGGTATTCTCGCTGACCGAGGCCGACGAGTCGAGCGGCCGACAGCCGACAGAAGTGCTCAATGTTCGACGTCACCCGTAGAACCGACAGGGAGTTCGACAATCGACGTCGTCGCGTCGATCCGGGTCGGGAAGGAGTCAAACCAGCCCCGTTGGCCCAGCAGCACAGCGAACGGCAAACGCCATCGGCTGCGCGCTCCAAGATCGAGACTCCACGACACACCATGGGTGTGGTCGCCCGGCGAGCCGAGTCGTAGGCGAACACGAAAGACCAGTGTCCGCTCGAATCCTCCACCCACGCTCAGGGGGATCTCATACAGCGGGTCGTCGGCCTCGATATCGACGCCGAGAAAGGCGAACAGGTCGGCGCTCGCCACCGAGATCGGCGAACCCGAATCCAACACGCCAAGCACCGCCGGAAGCTCTGCAGCAACAATCAACGGCACCACTGGCCGCAAGATCGGTGAGCCATCGACGTGGACCGGCTCCCCAAGATCCTGGTGGTGGTACACCCACGTATCACCCATCGATGATGGTCGGTCAGCTCAGCCCGACGAACAACGGATCGTCTGCACCCGGAACACGCTGCACGGTGTTGGCATGCATACCGGCCGCCTCCAGGCGCTCGAGCAGCGCACCGAGCTCCTCGGAGTCCGCGACCACGTTCCCGGCGTCGTCCAGTGCCACCCAACGGCCCCGGAAGCGTTCAACGAGCTCAGCCCTCACTCCGTGAACAGTACCAGCGCGCCGCCTTCCCGCAGCGAGACGACGTTCGATCACACGCCGCGCTCTCGATTGCCCCCTTGTCGGGGCCTTTCTCATGCCCAGCCAAATTCCAGCCAAGTTTCCCTGTCAAGTCCCCTGTCAAGTTCCCCGCCGTGACCATTCTGTGACCAATCGGCGGATTTCATCGAACAAAATAGGCTCTGATCTGGGGTTTGTTGGCGGAGGTGGACGGGAATCGAACCCGCCTCGCAGGGATCGCCTGCGACAACCGCTTTGAAGGCGGCGGAGCCCACCAGGTACCCGGACACCTCCGTCAGCAACCGTAGCGAGTCACTGGCCTGAACCAGCGTCCGATCCGGTCGAAAGCACCTGGCACACCGGTCCGAAGTAGAATGTGCCGATGAGTTCGCAGCCTGCGACGGGACTTGAGCTTGCCCTCGAACTCACAGAAATTGGCGCTCGACTGCGTGAACAACGCTTCCGTCGTGGGCACCCGATGGACGACGAGCAAGTGGTCCGGCGTTTCATGGATTCGTGGTGGCGCGCCCGGCCAGGAGCCCCGTGCGGTGACTCGATCGGGCATTCACAGGGATGGTGATCGCCAGCCCAGTGTTGTTCTGCACCGACACGTTGTGGGATCAGCGCGGCGACGAGATCGTGTCGATCGATCCGACCGTCGAGGTCGTTCGGCTCGTCGGCCGCGAGCACGTTACGCCTAGCGACCTCGAGCGAATCACGATCGCGTTCTTCTCACCAGATGCGTGGCCGGATCGGGCAACCAACGTCATGGGGACGTGCGTTCGGGCGCCGAGGCTGGAGTGGCTGCAGTCGATGTCGGCCGGCACCGATCACTCCGTGTACACGACACTCCGAAGCCATGGTGCCGTCGTCACCAGTGCGTCTGGTGCCACAGCCCCGTCGATCGCGCAATCCGTGATGACCTATCTGCTCGCACTGAGTCGTCAACTGCCCAAACTCGCCACTTCCCAAGCGGCGCGTCGGTGGACACCGACCAGCATTCGAGATCTCGCTGGCATGCGATTAGGGATCGTCGGTCTCGGCGCGACCGGGACAGAAGTGGCTCGGCTCGCCTCACCGTTCGGGATGGAGGTGATCGGGATGCGGCGGACCGTGCGAGGCGATGAGCCGTGTGAAACGTGGGAGACATCGCGGTTCCACGACCTCCTGAGGTGGGCCGACGCGATCGCTGTCACGGCACCACTCACCAACGACACCCGCGGTTTGTTCGACGCCGATGCGTTGGCGACGATGCGTCCGGGCTCATGGTTGATCAACGTCGGCCGCGGAGAGATAATCGATGAGCAAGCGTTGACCGAATCATTGCTTGACGGTCACCTCGGCGGCGCGGGGCTCGATGTGTTTGCCGTCGAGCCGCTACCCGCCGAGAGCGACCTGTGGTTGATGTCGAACGTGATTATCACACCGCACAACTCAGGCAACACCGAACGAACTGATCGACGAATCATCGAACTCTTCATCGAAAACTTTCGTCGGCGAACCGTTGGCCAGCCGTTGCTCAACGTCACGACCGACGAGCTATCAGGCTGACCCGATCAACCCGAGCCCACCCATGCAGTCGGCGCGTCATCGGTCCGAGCCGATTCGGCGTTGCGCAGCCAAGTAATCAACTCCTTGGCAGCCATCGGTTGCGCAATGCAGTACCCCTGCGCTGCGTCACACCCGAACTCGCGCAAACGATCCATCACGGCGAGGCTCTCGACACCTTCGGCCACAACGTGCAAACCAAGGTTGTGCCCTAGGTCGATCGTCGACCGCACGATTACCTCATCCTGCGTGTCAGTCAGCATGCGAGCGACGAAGCTCTGATCGACCTTCAGCTCATTCACCGGCAGGCGACGCAAGTAGCTCAGCGACGAGTAACCGGTGCCGAAGTCGTCGATCGCCATTTTTAGGCCGGCACTGTGGAGATCGTCAATCGTGGCGCGGGTTCGTGGCGCATCGACGAACAAGGAAGATTCGGTGATCTCGAGCGTGAGCAACTCAGGTGCAACCCCGTTGGCGTCGAGATAGGCGCGGACACGATCCGGTAGGCGGGCGTCGAACAGGTCATGAGTCGACAAGTTGACCGCCAAGCCGATACTGATTCCATGCTCCTGCACCGTTCGCACCGTCTCGATGCCACGCGCAAGCACGAGGTCGGTCAGCGACTTGATCAGTCCGGTGTCCTCGGCGACGCGAACGAACTCTGACGGTGCCACGACCCCGCGACCAGCATGCTCCCAACGCACCAGAGCCTCGACCCCGATGATCCGACCCGTCATCAGATCGAGTTTCGGCTGGTAGACGACGTCAAGATCCTTCGCTTCGATCGCAGCCCGTAGATCGCCGAGCATCGAGAGACGCGCAGGCGTGCGCCGGTCGATTTCGTCCCGGTAGAACTCGACCCCTGTCCGCTGCCACTTGGCGTTGTACATCGCGATATCGGCCCGTCGCATAGGCTGCAACGGATCGTCGTCCTCAGATGAGATTTGGGAGACACCGAGACTCACCGTGACGACAATCTCGAGTCCGTCAAGCGTCACCGGCTGGCCGCCCTCAGCCACACAAGCAGTCGCGAAGTCGACCATCTCCTCGCCGGTGCGGCGATGACACAACATTGCAAACTCGTCACCCGCCAGGCGGGCGAGCACGTCACCCGGTTGCAACAACGCCTTCATGCGACCCGCGAACTGAATCAATAAGTCATCTCCGGCGTGATGACCAAGTGTGTCGTTGACTTCCTTGAAGCGGTCGAGATCGAACATCAGCACGAACGAAACCCGTCCCGCCGGTGGCCGCTCGACAACTGCCGCAACTTCGCGTTCGAACAGGGTCCGAGCGGGGAGTTCGGTGAGCGCATCATGTCGAGCCTCGAACTCGAGCCGTTCGTGCAACATCCCCTTTCGCAAACTGGCTGCCAGTTGCTCGGTAAGGTTCTGAACACGCGCCACGTGCGTTTCGTCAAACGGATACGCAGCGCCTTTTCGGTCTGAGATCAGCAGGAGCGCGACGGGGCCTGTCTCATCGCGAACCGGCGCCGCGATCAACCCAGGGGTTCCAGATGTGGCAGCCTCGGCGACGTCGACCAGCCGTCCGGCACTCAGCAGCGTCGCCCGAGGAGCATCGATCAAATCGGACCAACCGGGCGAGTCAACTCGAGCGGGCAACTGCACCCCGAGCGCGCCGATTGAGTGAATCGCCACCGCTACTCCGTCGGGATTGAATCGCACGAGAGCGGCCGAGTCGGAACGCAGCAGCGACGCCGCTTCAGCCACAGCGGCATCGCCAATTTCCTGAAGCTGCAGAGACTGGCCGACTCGGCCGGCGAATCCGTGGATCGCGTCGAGATCCCGCAACCGTTGGCCAAGATCACCGAATCCGCGAATTACGTACCAGACGCCAATCAACGGGGGAACCGCTATCAGAGCGAGCCACGGTTCGACGAGCGACAATGTCAAGGTCATTCCAGCCAACGCTGCACTCGTGACATACAGCCACCAGGCTGACTTGAACTCATCAACGATTCGACGAATCGCATGACCTTCAAATCGCGAGATCGCGATCGAAACGAACACCGAACCGATCGCTGTCGTGATCGCGATCGCACAGATCGTGGCAATCACCGTGGATCGGGTCGTGATTTCGCCCCCGAGAAACGTTCGCATCAAGAACACGGCAAACACAAGCTCCCACATGAACAACGCCACGTTGAACGCCAACTTGTAACTCGTCAGGCGACGAACGGTGACAAACACCACCATTGCCCCAACCAAACGGGCACCCAGCGCAGGGATCGGAGCGAGGAAAACGAGGGCAAACGCGGTGGGCACTTCCGACAGCGAGAACGAAATCGCCTCACGGCGAAACACGAGGTGAAACACGGTGACCTCTGACACGCCGAACAACACCGCCAGCCCGATCACGACCCACCACGAACTCGCCCGTACCGATTCGGTCACGTCACGGGTGAACAGCAGGAGCACGATTGCCGACGCGACAAGGATCGCGGAGAGGATGAAGGAATCCCGTTCCGGATGCCGCGACGAATCGACGCTAACGGCGTTGAACGGAACGTCGCCCGTCGGTTGGTTCAGGGTCCCATCGGGACCGGCGTCGGTAACAGCGGACTCCTTGGTGAGATGCTGACCCCAACGTATCCGATCAGGGCCGGTGTGTCACCAGAACGGGGTTCAGGTCCAACTCGAGCCGGTCCAACTCGTGCCGGTCCAACTCGTGCCAGTCCACGACGTGCCAGTCCACGACGTACCAGTCCACGACGTACCAGTCCACGACGTACCAGTCCACGACGTACCAGTCCACGACGTACCAGTCCACGACGTACCAGGCCACGACGTACCAGTCCACGACGTACCAGACCACGACGT
>JANMTV010000145.1:0-2747 GCA_031390905.1 Ilumatobacteraceae bacterium
TATCGGCCTCGTTGCGGATCCGATCGGAGAACGATGTCTGGAACATGCGCCCGTAGATGGGTACGGCTTGGGTTGAGGTTTGCCCGGCCGAGACGTCGATGATGTCTGCCCCGGCCAGCGAGAACATGGTGGCGATGGTGACCGCTTCATCCGGTGTGACACCGGATGTGCCGACCCAGTCGGTGGCCGAGATACGCACTGACATTGGCCTGTCACCGGGCCAGGCTGCCCGCATGGCGCTGAACACCTCGAGCGGGAAGCGCATCCGAGCTTCGAGGGTTCCGCCGTATTCGTCGTTGCGTTGATTCGACAGCGGCGAGATGAACGACGAGATCAAGTAGCCGTGGGCGGCGTGCAGTTCGAGCATGTCGAATCCGGCCCGCAACGCCATTCGTGTCGCTGCCACGAACTGCTCGGCCACAGTGTCCATGTCAGAGCGGTCCATCTCCTTCGGCACAGCGTTGCGGGCCGACCACGGAATCGGTGAAGGTGAGATCAGCGGCCAATTGCCGTCGGGTAACGGAGCGTCGATCTCGTCCCAGCCGAGTTGCGTCGAACCTTTGCGGCCGGCGTGGCCGATCTGGCAGCAGATCTTGGCAGCGGTCTCGGCATGAACGAAGTTGGTCAGTCGCCCCCAGGCCGATTCGTGCTCTGGCGCATACAGGCCGGTGCACCCTGGCGAGATTCTGGCTTCGGGCGACACACAGTTCATCTCCGTGTAGACCAGTCCGGCGCCACCCTTGGCGCGCTCGGCGTAGTGCACGAAATGCCAATCGGTGGGGCATCCGTCGACCGCTTTGTACTGGTCCATCGGCGACACGACGATCCGGTTGACGAGCTTCATTCCACGCAGGCGAAACGGTGCGAACATCGGTGCTCGGCCTGGTTTGCCTCCCGCTTGGAGTTGGAACCAATCTTCCGCCGACCTCAGCCACTCGGGGTCGCGTAGTCGCAGATTCTCGTGCGAGATTCGTTGTGATCGGGTGAGCAGCGAGTAGTTGAACTGGACCGGGTCGAGGTCGAGGTAGCGCTCAACCTGCTCGAACCATTCGAGGCTGTTGCGTGCCGCCGATTGCAGCCTGAGCACTTCGAGTCGACGCTCGTCCTGATAGCGCTCAAACGCCGACTCCATCGTCGGCTCGCTGTGCAGCAACTCGGCCAGCGCGATAGCGCTGTCAAATGCCAGCCGCGTGCCCGACCCGATCGAGAAGTGACCGGTCGCCGCGGCGTCGCCCATCAGCACCACGTTTTCATGATGCCACCGCTCGCAGATCACCCGTGGAAAGTTCATCCACACAGCCGACCCTCGCAGGTGGGTTGCGTTTGAGATCAATGCGTGGCCGTCGAGGTGTCGGGCGAACACTCGCTCGCACGCGGCGATCGTTTCGTCCTTCGACATTTGCTCGAAGCCGCATGCATCCCAGGTCGCCTGGGTGCATTCGATGATGACCGTCGCGGTGTCACCGTCGAATTGGTAGCAGTGCGCCCACACCCAACCTTGCTCGGTCTGCTCGAAGATGAACGTGAAGGCGTCGCCAAACTTCTGGTGGGTTCCCAGCCAGATGAATTTGCAGAGACGCATATCAATCTCGGGGCGAAACACGTCGGCGTACTCGTTGCGTACGACCGAGTTGATCCCGTCGCAGGCGACGACGACGTCGTACTCGCGGCGGTAGTGATCGGCCGAGGTGAATGCGGTCTCGAACCGCATCTCGACACCGAGTTCGCAGGCCCGTTGTTGCAGCAGGAGGAGCATCTGCATGCGGCCAATGCCGGCGAAACCGTGGCCGCCCGACACGGTTCGAATGCCTTGATGGATGACGGCGATGTCGTCCCAGTAGACAAAGCTGCGACGGATCGCGGCGGTGCTGACGGGATCGTTGCGTTCCATATTGCCGAGTGCGTCGTCCGACAGCACGACACCCCATCCAAACGTGTCGCCCGAGCGGTTGCGTTCGAGGACGGTGACCTGGTGAGTCGGATCGCGCAGCTTCATCGAGATCGCCAGGTACAACCCGGCCGGACCGCCACCCATGCAGAGCACCTTCATGGCCGTGCGTTCGATCCGCTCAGAATCCCCACGACACGAGTGTGACAGAATGTTGGATGTATTTCAAGCTCGAAATATATGCTTGAGATACGAGATTTCTAGTCGCCGCTGATCGTGTAGGTATCGGACGGTTCGTCGACGAGGTGGGTGCGCGGCACCGTCAACAATCCGCCGGAACGGAGTTCCTCGAATGCCGCCACCGGGTCGGAATCCTTGAAGTACGACGTGTTGCCGAAGTCGGGGTCGCTGCCGGTTGGGTCGTCAGCCCACCACGAGGCCTCCAAGGCGATCCCGTTCGGATCGGTGAAGTAAATCGATCGCATGAGTCCGTGGTCGACCACGTCGGTCACGTCGGAGCCGGCGTCGATCAATCGCTCCCGTAGCGCCAGCAGTGCGATCTCGTCTGGCAGGTCCATTGAGAGGTGATCGAACTGCCCAGCGCGGGCATCGAAGACACCGGCCGGTTTCGCCAATACGTTCGTCTGGCGGCCCTTGTACTCGAAGAAGGCAACCGTGTTCGATGGCCCGAACGAGAAGAAGTAATGGCGGAACGTCTCGGTTCCGATCGTGGCAACCAGCGGTGCTCCAAGCACGCCGTGCCAGAATCGCACCGTCGAATCCATGTCGTTGGTGATCAACGCCAGGTGATTCAACCCTTGCCAAGCAACAGTGTCAGCCATGATATTCGGTCCTTTCG
>JANMTV010000182.1:0-1083 GCA_031390905.1 Ilumatobacteraceae bacterium
TCGTAACCGCGGTGCATGTATCCGATAACAGGCTGGACGTCGGTGGTCCGCTCACCGTCCACCTTGGCAACCAGTCGAAGAACTCCGTGAGTGGACGGGTGCTGGGGACCGATGTTGAGGGTCATGTCGGGCGTCGCCAACTCGACGCTGACCGATGCCTCTACCAGGTGGCGGACAAGATCCTGTTCGTGAACCATCAGGCTTCCGGATTCTCTTCGGACGGCTCG
Organism: Ilumatobacteraceae bacterium; assembly: GCA_031390905.1. Classification (GTDB taxonomy): domain Bacteria; phylum Actinomycetota; class Acidimicrobiia; order Acidimicrobiales; family Ilumatobacteraceae; genus Ilumatobacter. The sequence goes on from JANMTV010000182.1 coordinate 228, forward strand.
TCGGAGGTATCGGCCTGGCCCGGCATGCCCTCGACGTCCACGGTCCCCGGCCAGGGCTTGACTTCGCGGGTCAGGAGGGGATACGACTTCTGCAGGGGGTAGCCCTCGAAGCCGTCGGGAAGGTAGAGCTTGATGAGGTTCGGATGCCCGCTGAAGTCGATGCCGAACATCTCGTGGGCTTCCCGCTCGTGCCAGTTCGCTCCGGCGTAGATCCCGACGAGGCTGGCGATGCGTGGACTCACTTTCGGGAGGTCGGTCGTGAAAAGGAGAATGTTGCCGGTCGTGAGGTCCGACACTGCGGCGATCAACTCGTAGCGCTCCTCCACCGGTTCTACCAGAGGATCGCCCACCTGGACCTCATTGCTCCAGTCCACCGCCGAGAGCCACGAGTAGTTCTTCTTCACGAAGTAGTAAGGGTGGGTAGTCTGTGCTGCTTCCGATGGTTCGGGGGGAACGTTGAAGTTGTCCGTGCCGTAGGTTATGGTTACCTCACGCACCGTGGCCGTTGCCACGGAAGCGGCCAGTTCGTCGAGGCTCAGGGTCACCTCAGACGGGCTGCTGCTCACGCCGGTTCCACTTTTCTTTGATGTCCTCGCCCCGGATCTTCTTCTGGAGAAGAACGATTCCTTCCATCAGAGCCTCGGGCCGGGGCGGGCAGCCCGGAACGTAGATGTCGACAGGAATCAGCTGATCCACACCTTTGGTAACGGAGTAGGAGTCCCAGTAGGGCCCTCCGCAGTTGGAGCAGGAACCCATCGAGATGACGTACTTGGGCTCGGGCATCTGGTCGTAGAGGCGACGGATTGCAGGCGACATCTTGTCGGTCACCGTGCCGGCCACAACCATCAAGTCGGCC
>JANMTV010000191.1:0-16057 GCA_031390905.1 Ilumatobacteraceae bacterium
CCAAGTCGAAGCATTCCTCGCCACCGTCACCACCACCACCACCACGACGACCCCCACCACGACCACAGGTGATCCGGTCAGCCGGGTTCCACAAGTCGGAGTGTTGATCGACTACCAGACGATCTGCGACGGGTTGCACGCCAACAGCATCTGTGAACTCGATAACGGGACACCAATCCCTGTCTCGACGGCACGCCGCCTGTGTTGTGACGCCAACGTGTTCCCGGTCGTGCTCGCCGGTGACGGCGAAGTCCTCGACGTCGGACAATCGGTACGGACAGCTACCCCGGCGCAACGCAAAGCGTTACGAGCAATGCACCGCACGTGCGCTCATCCAGGATGTCGCACGGTTGTTGATGACTGTCGGATGCATCACATCGAGTTCTTCCGCAACGGCGGCAAAACATCAGTCAACAACATGTTGCCGCTATGCGAAAGACATCACCACCTCGTTCACGAAGGCGGCTGGCAACTGACCATGACCGCCGGTCGTGTCGCCACCTGGCGACGACCAGACGGCACGATCTGGCACACCGAATCAACCATCGACCGGCAACCCAGCCGACGAACCGAACCAGCCGAACAACAACACCAACCAACACTCTGCTAGCGACGCCATCAACACCAGCAACCACCCCGCAATCGCGGGCGCTTCGGCGCGCCCGACAACTGACTCCGACACCCCGCAGACCGACGAGGCCGTGCTTCGAGCCGACCTCGCGGACACAATCCGGCTGACGTGGGATCACATCCACATCGTGCCGATCGATCAACGATGTCTCGATCGCGCCGCCAACCTGTCCCGCCTGCAACCCATCCCCCTGATCGACGCAATCCATTTCGCCGCCGCCGAACGGCTGCAAGGTCCGGTCACGTTCGTCACATTCGACCCAGCCCAAATCGGCGTAGCAATCGGCCTCGGCTTTTAGGGTCATATCAGATTGAACGCCCGAGCACCGAACGCCGGGGCACCCCAGCAACTTGGTGACCAGAACCGGGAGCACTACCTCGCGAGAGTGGCCGCGACCGAAACACGCGCGACACTGGGGGCATGACGGCTCCAACCATCACACTGCATTGGTCGAACTCCGACGTCGAGGTTCACAAGGTCGTAGTCGGCTCCTACGACAACAACGTGTTTGTGGTGCGCTGCCACCAAACCGGTGAATCCGTCTTGATCGACGCCGCCAACGAGCACGAACTCCTGCTCGAGATGTGTCAACGACTCAACGTTCAACGAGTACTCGAGACCCACGGCCACTGGGATCACATCGGTGCCGTCGCCAAACTCAGGGAAGCGGGTTACGAGGTTGGTGTCACTGCCGCCGATGCTCCGATGCTCAAAGACGTGGGATACGACGTCTTCCTCGACGACAAAGAAGTGATCGAAGTCGGACGGCTGCGACTCAACGCGATCCACAACCCGGGTCACACACCCGGATCGATTTCCTTCCACGTCGAGGGCACACCACTGCTCTTCAGCGGCGACACCCTGTTCCCCGGTGGCCCTGGCGCCACGAAGTTCGATGGTGGCGACTTCGCCACGATCATCGACTCGATCGACAACAAGCTGTTCACATTCCCCGAGAACACGATCGTGCTCCCCGGCCACGGCACCGACACCACGATCGGGACCGAGCGACCACACCTCCAAGAATGGGTTACCCGAGGCTGGTGATCAACCGGCCTGGTCGAGATCGCGACGGCGGTCGCGGACTCGGGCCTCGGCCAGCAGACGACGCGAAGCCGCCTGCAGATCGGCAAGGAAGGCGACCACCCAGATCTGCACGGCGACGATGATCAACACGCCACCGACAACCAGGCTCGGGAGGCGGCTGCGGTACTCGTCTTCGAAGATCCAGTACAGCCCCCACCGAAGCAGCAGTGCCACGCCACACACGAATGGAATCAGCCCAACCCGGAAGAAGAACCGGAACGGGTAGTACAACGCAAAACTTCGCACAATCGTCTGACTGGAACGGCGCAGGTACTGCCCAGTGCTCTTCGACAACCGGGACGGCCGAGTTTGCGGGTTGACTCGAATCGGGACCGACGACACGGCAAGACCCTCGGCCTTGGCCTGCATCAACGTTTCCATCGTGTAGCTGAACTTGCCGAACACCTGCAGCCGGAGGGCCGCCTCTCGGCTCATCGCCCGAAAGCCGCTCGGGGCATCACGGATATCGGTGCCTGAGAACTTGCGTACGACCCACGAGCCGACACGCTGCAAGACCTTCTTCGTCCGCGAAAACTCGTCGATCTGCTCGATCGGACGCTCGCCAATCACCATGTCGATTCCATCGGTGAGCACGGGGCGAACGAGGTCGGGGATACACGAGGCGTCGTACTGATTGTCGGCATCGGTGTTGACCACGACGTCTGCACCTGCCCGCAATGCCGCATCGAGACCGGTCATGAACGCTGCCGCAAGGCCGCGATTCTTGGGATGCCGAACGACATGGTCGACGCCGAGTTCACGAGCGATCTCTGACGTGCGGTCGGCGCTGCCATCATCGATCACGAGCCATTCGACAATGTCGATGCCGGCCACCTCACGCGGCAGATCGGCAACGGTCTCAGGAAGCGTCGCCTCCTCGTTGAAGCACGGAATCTGGATGATCAACTTGATCGGGCGACGGACGGTGTCACTCATGCCGCGCAGAGCATAGAAGGCAGGGCGACCAATCGTTACGGCGTGGCCAGCAGAGACCGCTCGCCGCTACCGTGACGAACGTGAACACCGAAGTTGCCAACGTTGCCGGAAACAACTACGACAAGTACGCCTCGACCAACCCGGTCGAGAAGCGGATGATGGCCGGTTTCTTCTCCGCCTTGGATCAGATGCTCGATGGTCTCACGCCCTCGATCGTCGTCGAGTTCGGCGCAGGTGAGGGTCGGATCACCGAGCGGCTGGTGTCACGTTTCCCCGACGCATCGGTCGTCGGTCTCGACCTACCCGATGTCGAACTTGCCGCCGATTGGCAATCGCTCGACGTGCCGATGTTCTTCGGCGACGCCACCCGGCTCCCGTTCACCGACCACAGCATCGATCTGATCGTCGGGCTCGAAGTGCTCGAACACATCCCCTCACCCGAACGCGCCCTCCGCGAAATCTCCCGCGTCTGCCGCGGCTCAGCCGTACTGTCGGTGCCACGCGAGCCGATCTGGCGGGTCGGCAATCTCGCACGCGGTCGATACCTCAAGGCGCTCGGCAACACCCCGGGGCACATCAACCACTGGTCGGCGCGCTCGTTCGAGCAGTTCGTCAGCCAACAATTCGACGTAGCCGACACGGTCCAACCACTCCCCTGGACAATGCTCCGCGCTACCCCCCGCTAAGCGTCAGCAGCCAAGCGCGTACGATACGGCCCAACACACGTTGTTCATCGTGTCATCGCCAACCTGCCCTACACGCTCAGTGAGGGACGACTGGGCAACCGTGTGCAAGTCGTCGCAGTTGATCACGCACGGCTGATCAAGTCCCGCATCAAGATAGTTGAAATCAACTTCGGCGGCGAGCCCCCGAATTGTCGTCGTGACCTCGGCAACGGTCACGAGCTGACGCACGTCGATCACCGCTGGTCGCGTGAGGATCACGATCGGGCGCACCTTACGCCCGACCTGTGCCAACCAGATCTCGCCTCGGGTCATTCGTCAACCCATGTTTCGGCGTCGACCCAAAACGTGTCGATGCTTTCGGGGGTATTGACATACCCGGCTTGATCTCTGGCAGCCAGGGCGACTCGAACGGCATTCACCACGCCATCACGCGCCGCAGCCGAAATATTGATACTGAGCTGCCGGGCACGATCCGCAAGCTGATCGTCCAGCGTGAACGTAGTGCGCTGAGAAGCCATGAGGATGCTATCAAACGGTGATGAATCTGCCAGTCAGGCCTGGCATGAAGGGCACACCTAAATGGCGTAGCCGGAGGGTTGACCGGTGATCACCGATTGCTGCACGGCGGCGATGATCACACGGATCTGGGCGTAATCAGGGTTGCCGGGTTCGATCAGCGGGGGAATCAGACCGACGGACTCGCCGATCGCGGCGTTGTCGCCGAGTAAATCGAGCAGATCGCTGAACTCACTCGACGACAGTGACGTCCGCACCGAGTCGCCCAGCACACCGGTCACCTGACCTATCCCGCCAACCGCATCAGACGCCGAGACCTGGGAACCGAGCGCAGCCAGCAACTGTCGCTGACGCTCCATTCGCTGGTAATCGGAATCCTGGGAGCGCGACCTGGCGTACGCAATCGCCAACGTTCCGTCCATCTCGACGGAACCGGGACCGATCGAGGCCGGGATCGGATGCTTGCCACCCGGGATGCTCGGAGGTAGCTGCACCGAGTCACTCAACTCGATCGTGAATCCGCCGACCGCGTCGATCACATCGAGAAACCCCTGCATATTCACGAGCGCATAGTCATCGATCTCGACGTCGAGCGAGAAACCCAAACCTTCGGTGAGAGCGACCGCCTCAGGTTGGAGTCCGTCTCGGCTATAGGCGGTCATCAAGTCCTCGCGCGTCGACACGTACGGGAACACGGCGTTCGTGAGATTGTCGAACCCGTCAGGGAACTCCGTCGCCATCGGACTGCCTGGCGGGAACTCGAGTCGTGTCAGGTTACGAGGGATCGAAACCAGCGCTGCCCGCCCCGACGCTTCGTGCAGCGAGACGAGGATCATCGTGTCTGTGCGGAGACCCCACCGACCTGGGCCGGCGTCGCCACCCAGCAACAGTATGTTGGTCACCTCGTTCGTGCCGGAACCGGCGGGCACATACAGCGCAGGGGTGTCCCCGCCTGCGAATACGTCGGCGACGACGCCACGCGCCTCGTTCGCTCGAAACGACGCCCACAACACCGGGGCCGCCAACGCAAGCACGACGATCGTCGCAACGGTCGTCTTGCCTCCGATTCCGCGAGAAGCTCGGAACGCATGGGCGATCTCGGCGATCGCCAACAGGCGGGCCAAGACGACTAACAGTCCGATCACGACAACAATCGTCAAGAACTGGGGATCGAGCGCCAGCCCGACCAGATCGTCGCGTCGCGAAAACGCCCACGCCGCCGTCACGATCGGGAAGGCGAAGCCGACCAGCACCAACAGCACGCCGACGACCGGCGTACGCCGGATCGACGGGGCCCCTGGCACCATCACCGAAACCGCCAGCTGTAGCCCTGGCGAGCCGTCAGGCACGGCAGTTCGACGGCGTTGGGCGGGGAACGCGTCCAGGCGGTCCAAAGCGCGGGTACGAGGTTCTTGTGGCATCGCCGCGGACTCTACGGCGACCACACTGGATATGGGCGGCACCCCGCTCCGGCACGATCGGTGCGACACTGATTCGGCATGCGTTACGACGAACGACCAGCCGACGACACGCCAGTGCATACGGCCGACCTCCCACCCACACCCATCCGTGATCGCAACATTCCAGCGACCGCGTGGATCGAGTGTCCAGAGTCACTCCGGACACTCGGCGACGATCTGCCGGGAGTACCCGTCGCCGACTACAAACGTCGCATCGGACGTTGGCTGCTCTGGCGCGCCGGCCCCGCCGTCGATGGCGACGCGCGCTACTGGGCAGCAGCCTCCGATGACTTCGATTGTTGCTTCACATACCGGCTGTTCGCCAACGGAACTGGAGAGGGTGCCGGCCCCGACGGAGCGACAGTCAACTCATTCAAAGCGTGGAAGAAGTCGCTGCTGGCGGCCAACGAGCCGAGCCGCTAGGCAAGACGACCAATCGCGTCCGTTCAGTAACCCGACGGCTGCCCGCTCACGATCGCCAACATCACTTCGGCGACAATCCGGTCGATCTGGGCATAGTCGGGACGGCTCGGCTTCACGAGCGGTGGCACAAGCCCGACCGACTCGACGATCGCCACTTGATCACCGATCGTGGCGATCAACTCGGCGAACTCGTCGGAAGTCATCGTCGTGCGAAGTGCATTCCCGAGCGCCTCGGTGATTGCCGAGAATCGAAGCACGATGTCGATCATCGAGATCTGCGACCCGAGGGCCGCCAGCAGCACGCGTTGACGGCGCATTCGCTGGTAGTCAGAGTCGTCGTGACGGCTGCGCACGTAGCCAAGGGCTGTCGTCCCGTCCATCGTGATCGTGCCAGGTCCAAGCGTTGATGGAAGTTCGTGCTTGGCTCCGGGGACGTTGCCCGGCATCGACAACGTTCCCGGCAGCTGCACAGTCACGCCACCAAGGGCGTCGATCAATTCTAGAAAGCCCTGCATGTTCACCAGGGCGACGTCGTCGATCGAAACGCCGAGCGAGTACCCGATCGCCTGTGCCGTGGCGACCATTCCCGGAGATCGATCGCCGCGACCGTAGTACGCCCGCAGCCGATCGTCCCGCGACACGATCGGATAGACGGCGTTCGCCAACTCGGGGAACCCGTCCGGATATCGGTCGGCGAGAGGCGTCCCCGGCGGGAAACGGAGTCGCAGCAGATCCCGGGAAATCGAGATCAACCCGGCCCTTCCCGACAACTGATCGACGCTGAGCAGGATCATGCTGTCGGTCCGCAAACCGGTTCGACCCGGCCCTGCATCACCGCCGAGCAGCAGCACCGTCCTCACCGACGCAAGTGGCGTCTTGTCGATCGGCGGGAGAGGGATCGAGGTGGTCGTCACACCAACCGTGGTCGGCGGTGCCAACGTGACACCAGGCTCCGTCGTAACCGGGATGGTCGATGGTGCCGCGCTGGTAACCGCAGTCGTGGTCGTCGTGATGGTCGTGGTCGAATCGGCCGGTTCGTCGAACGCCGAGAGATCGAAGATCGGTTCAGAATCACCTTCAACGAACACGTCGTCGAGAGTGGAGCGAGCGTCAGCCGCACCTGCCACCACAAATCCAACCGGCACAGTCGCCGCAACCAACACGGCCACCGCCACCACGCCAGCCCGAACACGATGTGGTGCCTCACGGTGCCGGCACACGACCTCGGCGACGGCGAACCACCGCGACGCGATCGAGAGCAAACACGTCACGATCACGGCGAGATGAAAGCGACCGTCGAGCAGCGTTGACAAACGGCTGCCGCCACGGATCAACGACCACATCAACGACCACGCGACCAACCCGATCGGTGCGCCGACACCGGCCACAAGCAGCGGCCAGCCCAACCAACGGCGGCGCTGAACAATCGTCAATCCAGGCACGGCAAGCGCTCCTGCCAACTCGGCATGCAGCGAATACTCGTCAGGCACGAACGAGACAGTACGACAGCGCTCACAGCCAACTCTATTTCCCCTATCCGCGTAGTGATAATAGGTCGAAAGCGACCCTAGAATCTGCTCCATGACGGAGTTGTTCCGAGTCGATGGTCTGCATGCTCGCCCGATGGCCGAGCAGGGTGCCCCCGAACTTGCCGAGATCCTGAAGGGTCTCGACCTCACGGTCGGTGCCGGTGAGGTTCACGCCATCATGGGTCCCAACGGGTCCGGCAAGAGCACACTCGGCAACACCCTGCTTGGCTCCCCCGAGTACGAAGTCACGGCTGGACGGATCATCTTCAAGGGTGACGACGTCACCTCATGGCCGACCGACGAACGCGCCAAGGCCGGCATGTTCCTCGCGTTCCAGTACCCGCAGGAAATCCCTGGGGTGTCGGTGATCCAGTTCCTACGCCAGGCGCTATCGGCCCGCAAGGGCGTCGACCTGTCGGTGCTCGAACTTCGGCTCGCCACGATGGACTGGATGAAGCGGCTCGGAATGGATTCGTCGTTCGTCGACCGGTACCTCAACGAGGGCTTTTCCGGCGGTGAAAAGAAGCGCAACGAGATCATGCAGATGGCGATCCTCGAACCCGAAATCGCGATCCTCGACGAGACCGACTCCGGCCTCGACATCGACGCATTGCGGATCGTGGCCCAGGGAATCCGAGAAGTTCGATCGCTGCGTCCGACGATGGGCGTCGTCCTGATCACGCACTACCAGCGACTGCTCGACGAAATCGAACCTGACCACATCCACATCCTCGTCGATGGACGAATCGTCGCGAGTGGTGGGATGGAACTCGCCGAGCAACTCGAACGGGACGGCTACGAGGCCTTCCGGGCCACGGTCTGAAACTGGCCGGATGAGCGCGTCGTGACCGTCGACTGGACAGCCATCAGGGACGACTTCCCGATCCTGAAGCGCGTGATCGACGGCCGCCCACTCGTCTACCTGGATTCGGGCAATACGTCGCAGAAGCCTCGTCAAGTGATCGAGGCGATGGATGCGTTCCAGCGCAACTCATACGCCCCGATCAATCGCAGCGCCTATCGATTGGCGTCGGAGGCAACCGACTTGTTCGAGGGCGCCCGCGCCTCGGTGGCTCGATTCATCAACGCCCCGTCGGCCGACGAAATCGTGTTCACCAAGAACGCCACCGAAGCGCTGAATCTTGTTGCCTCGTCATGGGGAGGCAACAACCTGCGGGCCGGTGACGCCGTCGTGCTGACGCACATGGAGCATCACGCCAACATCGTGCCGTGGCAGATGCTGGCCGCCGCCAAAGGAATCGAGATCCGCTGGGTTCCGTTGACCGATGACGGTCAACTCGACCTGACCAACCTCGATCAACTGCTCGACGGTGCCAAGGCGTTCTCGTTCACGGCGATGAGCAACGTGCTGGGCACGATCACACCTGTCACCGCACTATCCGCCGCCGCCCACCGAGCTGGCGCGATTGCGATCGTCGATGCCTGCCAGTACGTACCCCACAACGTGACCGACGTGCAGGCGTGGGACGCCGACCTGATCGCGTTTTCCAGCCACAAGATGTGCGGACCATCCGGGATCGGTGTGCTCTGGGGGCGAATGGAACTGCTCGATGCGATCCCGCCCTACATCGGCGGGGGCAACATGATCGCCGACGTCCGGCTCGAAGGGTTCACCAGCGCTCCGGTACCGGCCAAGTTCGAAGCCGGCACACCTGCAATCACCGAGGCCGTCGGGTTCGGAGCCGCAGTCGAATACCTCGAATCGATCGGCATGACCCAGGTCCGCCGCCACGAGATGGACTTGACTCAGTACGCGATAGATACGTTGACGGCGCGTTACGGCGACGACATCACGATCCACGGGCCACACAACGTCGAAGTGCGCGGCGGAGTACTGAGCTTCGCCTTCCGAGGAATCCACCCACACGACATCAGCCAGGTACTCGACCAACGCAACGTGTGCGTGCGCGCCGGGCACCACTGCGCCAAGCCTCTGATGCGACTGCTCGGTGCCAACGCGACGGCACGCGCCAGCCTCTACCTCTACAACAACCAAGCCGACGTTGACGCGCTGGTCGACGCGCTCGACGGTGCCTCCGATATCTTCGGTTTCTGACGACAGCGGGAGTAACCATGCCTGGACTTGAAGACCTCTATCGAGAAATCATCCTCGATCACTACCGCACGCCCCGGAACCGTGGCGATCTGCCGGTGCCGCCGGCGCTGCATGCCGAGGGGCACAACCCGCTGTGCGGCGACGAGATCACGGTGTTCCTCGATGTCGCCTCCGTTGACGGAGTCAGCCGAGTGGTCGATGTCAAGGTCAACGGTCAGGGCTGTTCGATCTCGCAGTCGTCAGCATCGATGATGAGTCAGGCCGTCAAGGGCAAGTCAGTCGCCGAGGTGCGCGCTTTGGTTCGCAAGTTCAAGGGCATGATGTCGATCGAGGACGCGCTTGACGAACCTGCCATCGACGTTCCGCTCGGCGATCTCGAAGCGCTCCAAGGTGTCGTCAAGTTCCCGGTCAGGATCAAGTGCGCCACACTGGCTTGGAACACCATGCTGCAAGCGCTCGACACACCCATCGACGCCTGATCCACCTGAGTGATCAAGTACATCGGTTCCAAGCGTCGGCTGATCCCCGTCCTGACGGATTTGTTCGAGCGATCCGGTGCCCGAACCGCGCTCGATCTGTTCACGGGGACAACGCGAGTTGCTCAGGCGTTCAAGTCGGTCGGCGGCCAGGTGACGGCGGTCGACACCGCTCGATACTCGGACGTGTTCGCCAAGACGTTCATCGAGACCGACGCAACGTCCGTCGACATGGCGGAACTCGTTGATGTGATCTCTCGGTTGAACTCGTTGCCTGGCACCGCCGGATACGTCACAGACACCTTCTGTGTGCAGTCCCGGTTCTTCCAACCGCACAACGGGGAACGGATCGACGCCATCCGCGATGCGATCGCCCAGGAGTACATCGGCACCCCGCTCGAGCCGCTGTTGCTGACGAGTTTGCTGCTCGCCGCCGACCGAGTCGACTCCACGACCGGCCTGCAGATGGCGTACGTCAAGCAGTGGGCTCCACGCTCGTTCAACCAGCTGGAGATGAGAGTCCCAGACTTGCTGCCGGGCGCCGGGCGAGCGGTACGTGGCGACGCAACGACGGTTACCGGCCTACTCGGATCGTTCGACCTCGCCTACCTCGACCCGCCGTACAACCAGCATCGATACTTCACCAACTACCACGTGTGGGAAACGATCGTCGCCTGGGATCACCCTGAGCACTATGGCGTTGCCTGCAAACGGGTCGACGCTCGCGACGACGAAACCAAGAGCGTCTTCAACCGAAAGCGCGAGATGCCGGACGCGCTCGCACGAACGATTGCCAGCGTCGACGCCGACTTCGTAGTCGTGTCGTACAACGACGAATCGTGGGTGACCCTCGATGAATTGCGCGACATGTGCGCAGTCCACGGTGACGTCGCCGCGTTGGCGTTCGATTCGAAGCGCTACGTCGGCGCGCAAATCGGAATCCACAACCCGTCAGGCGACAAGGTCGGCGAGGTCAGCCACACCCGCAATCAGGAGTACGTGCTGGTCGCCGGCCCGTCGGCCACGGTCGCCAAGATGACCGAACCGTTCACCACCGCCGTCCGATAGCGGTCACCCTGTGCTCACTCCGGCCAGGATCGACGTGACGGGAACCATGCCCGCTGACACGGCCGCAAACAATCCCTGTCCGAATGAGGGCGACGCCACCGTTGTCCTGCTCACCCCAACTGCTCTCGGAGCGACTCCAGGTACGGCAACGCCATTTGGTCCTTCGGTCGATTCGCGGCACGCTTCGAGTCGATGATGTCGTCGAGCGAGGCGACCCTCACGGACAGTCCGTCGGCGATCTCGACGACGATCGCATCGACAACCCACTCCTCAAAACCCCCGAGTCCGCCGGATGGAGTAAACGTCAGATCCATCTCGCCGAGATCCGTCATGAGGTTGAGCATGAGTGGCATGTTCGCCAGGAACGGTCCATCCAATCGCGCCGGCACGGGATCGCCGTCCGTACGGATCATCGCGTTCATCCGCTTCAGCGCTCGAGCGAGCCGGTCCAAATTCGTCGGCGTCCGTGAGGGCACGAGGTCGATGTCCCGAGTTGGCAACGACGAGCCATGCACGACCGCTGCAAACCCACCGACGACGACGTAGTCGACGGCCTCCTCGTTCAGGATCGTGCAGATCCGAACGGGATCGAACATCAGCGAGCCTGTCGACGCAGCGACGCCTTCGCTGTCCGCTGGATCGAGAGCATCACGTTGGCAGCGTCGACCATGGTCCGCACCCGATCCGGCACGGACAAGCGCAACTGTCGACGGATCTGTCCGATGTCGACGCCGCGCTCATCTTCGATCACCGGCATCTGCTCCACGGCGACAGTGTACGACAACCGATCAGCGGCGCTTGAGGTCAACCACCACGCCACCGCTGACTCGTTGTAAGTCGGCCGGCGTGAGTGCAAACACGTCGTGCCAGGTGCCTGCTGCGGCCCATATCTCCGCGTGTATGAGCAGGTCTGGATCGATGAATACTCGCAGCGGGGTGGCGTGCCCGAACGGGGGGACGCCGCCGATCGGGAAACCGGTCGCTCGACGGACCGCATCAGCATCAACGCGCTGACAGTCCTCACCACCCGCCGCCGCCGCAAGTCGTGACTCGTCGAGCTGATTGCGACCACTGACGTAGGCCAGTACGACCTCGCCATCGACCCCGAAGATCAGGCTCTTCACGATCTGGGCGACATCGCAGCCGATTGCATTGGCCGCATCAACCGCCGTCTTGGTGCCTTCCGGGAACGTCCGTGGAACAACTTCGATACCGAGTACGCGACCTGCATCGATCACCCGCTCGACGTTGGGATGCCGGACGTTGGGATGCCGGGCGTTCGCGGGCTGGTCCGTCACAGGTCACGACGGTAGCAACGGACGGCGGGCTCCGACACGCGTTGCCTGCTCGTACATATGCCCGAACTGCAACAGCCCGAAATCAGAATTCGGAGGTCCGACGAACTGGACCCCGATGGGAAGACCGTCGGGACTGAAACCGGCAGGCACCGACATCGCCGGGCAACCCATCACGGTCACGTCACAACACGAACGCATCCAGTCGATGTAGGTCTCCATCGGCTGACCATCGACGTGACGCGGCCAATCGAGTTCGACATCAAATGGTGCGACCTGCGAGACGGGCAGAGCGAGCACATCAAAGCTCTCGAAGAATGTTCGCACGCGACCCAACAACCGCTCGTGGGCCGCAGACGCCGTGGCGTGATCGACAAGGGTTCTCCGACGGGCCTCCTCGATGTTCCAACGAATCGTGTCTTTCATCAGGTGCCCGGCGCGGTTGTAGTCGGCACCGGAGTTGACCTCGAAGTGCCACGCCCGCAACGTCTGAAAGATCTCGCGAGCGCCGCCAAGGTTGGGCATCGCCTCCGACACCAGGCAGCCGAGCGCCTGCAACTGATCGGGGACATGGGCCAGAGCGGCGCAGACGACCGGATCGACCGGAAGCCCAAGATCTGGCGACCAGGCGACTCGCCACCCTGTCACATCTCGATCAAGCGGCGCCGCGAACACAGAACCCGGCTCGGGAAGCGATAGCGGATTGCGTACGTCAGGGCCGCAGATCGCTTGCATCTGCAGCGCAACGTCGGCCACGCAGCGACCCATCGCACCTTCGGTCGACAGCGGCGACCACGGTGTCTTGTTGGGCCACGCAGGAACCCTCCCCGGCGACGGACGCAATCCGACGACATTGCAAAACGATGCCGGGTTACGGAGCGAACCACCCATATCTGATCCGTCGGCGATCGGAATCATCCCGGCTGCGAGGGCCACTGCGGCTCCACCGCTCGAACCGCCACACGTCTTCGACGTGTCGTAGGGATTGCGAGTCGCACCGAAGATCGGATTGAACGTCTGAGACCCCGCGCCGCCTTCCGGCGTGTTCGTCTTTCCGATCGTGATGGCGCCCGCGGATCGCAGACGTTGCACGATCAAACCATCCTCATCAGGAACGAAATCGGCGTACAGCGGCGAGCCAAACGTGGTCCTGATTCCGGCCGTTAGTTCAAGATCCTTGTGGGCGATCGGTAGCCCGTGCAACGGACCGAGTTCGGCACCGGATGCGGTTAGCTCGTCTGCAGCGTTGGCCCATGCTGCTGCCATGTCCGGCACCAGTGTGATGATCGCGTTCAACGTCGGGTTGACGCGTTCGATCCTGGCGAGATGGGCTGCGAGGAGTTCCCGGGCCGAGACCTCGCGGCGACGCACCATTCCAGCCATATCGGCGGCCGTTCGATCGACGAGGTCCATCCGATCGACCGTATCCGACTGAACGTCGACAGCTTCTACAGGGCGAAGAGATCGGCGAGACCGCCGGATTTGGCGGGAGCCGCTTCGACCAATTCTTCGGCAGGGACGAAGGCTGCGTAACCGTCGGCCTCGAGCACATCGGCGAGTTCAGGGCCACCGCTCGTGACGATTCGACCCTTGACCAAGATGTGCACGTGATCAGGCTTGAGTTGTTCGAGTAAGCGGTTGTAGTGCGTGATCACGAGCACTCCGAGCGGGTCGACCGGGTCGTTGCTGAGATCCTCGATTCGGCGCGCACAATCACGAAGGGCGTCGATGTCAAGACCCGAGTCGAGTTCGTCGAGGATCGCAATCTTCGGTCGCAGCACGGCCAACTGGAGAGTCTCATTACGTTTCTTCTCGCCACCAGACAGGTCGACGTTGAGCGGGCGGTGAAGGAAGCGTTCCTCGAAGTTGATCCGCTCGGCTTCGGCGAGCAGGGTGGCAGCGAGTCCGTCCGTCGAGCGGCCGCGATTGCTCAACGCTTCGTGCATCACGTCATCGAGCATCACCCCCGGCACTTCGATTGGATACTGCATCACGAGGTGCAGACCGGCAGCGGCACGTTCCCAGGTCGGCATCGCCAACACATCGGCACCGTCAAGGGTGACTGACCCTTCGAGCACGGTGTAACCGGGCTTACCGAGGATTACGGCCGAAAGTGTGCTCTTGCCAGCACCGTTCGGTCCCATCACGGCATGCACCTCACCGGATGAAATCGTTAGGTCGATCCCGCGCAGGATCTCCTTACCTGCGACTGATGCGCGCAGTCCTTTGATTTCGAGTGTGCTCACGGCGCTTGACCTTCCAATGTCACGGTCACGACGATCTGGCCGTCACGTACCACAGCTCCATACACAGCAACCGGTTGCGTGGCGGGAAATGTATTCGGTTCACCGGTCTCGAGACTGAAGGCGCTGCCGTGCTTCGGACACTCGATCTCGCGCTCGTCACACCAGACCTCGCCACCGGACAACGAGACGTTGGCGTGGCTACAGATGTCGTTGAGGGCGTACACGTCGTCGTCGATCCGGATCACTGCGACGGGCACCCCGGCCACGTCAAACCTGCGCACCGTACCGGATTCGATCTCGTCGACAGCACACACAGCTGCGGATCGTTCGGAACTCATGACGCTGCCTTGCCGATGTTCAGCTTGCTGGCAACGCGTTCGCGCAACTCGACTGCAAGGTGACCGGCCGGCAACTGACCAAGCACCTCATCGAAGAATCCGAGCACGACGAGTCGCTCGGCCACCTCTGGGCGGATGCCGCGACTCTCCAGATAGAAACGCTGCTCCTCGTCGATCGGACCGACGGTCGAGGCATGCGAGCACTTCACATCGTTGGTGCGAATATCGAGATTCGGAACACTCTCGGCCCACGCCCCCGCAGACAGTGTGAGGTTGCGATTGGTCTGGAACGCAGTCGTACCTCGTGCGTGCTCGCGAATCTTGATCAGTCCGGTGTAGACGCTGCGAGCGTGATCTTGCACCGCACCCTTGAACAGCAGGTCACTGGTCGTATGCGGGGCATCATGATCCTGAATCGTGCGGAAGTCATGCATCTGATTTCCGCCGGCGAAGTAGAGCGCTACCTGACGGGTCGACCCACCCTTCCCCGACAGCCGAGCCTCGGTGCGAACACGGGCGTAGTCGCCACCGAGCGAGACCGAGGCGAGCAAGGTTGACGAGTCACGGTCGCCGACTGACTGCTGGTTGCCGATCTGCCAGGCGTCGTGACTCAGTTCGTTGACTGCAAGGTAGTTGACTCTGGCTGCCTGTCCGGCGTGGATCTGAACGACCGGCACGACCAGTGAGGGTCCATCGGCGGCCGAGACGAATCGCTCGACGACGGTGACTTCGCAGTCAGCGCCTGCGTCGATCACGAGCCGTGGGCACACAACCGCACCATCGGCTGGGATCATATGCGTGATCTCGATCGACTCGCTGATTAGCTTGCCAGCGGGAATTCTGATGTGGACGAGCGTGGGGATCGCCCGGTTGATCTCAGCAAACACATCAGGCGTTTCGTCGGGGAACAGCTCAACCGCATCACCCCCGACGGTCACGAATTCAGTCGGACCGACAATCGAGGGCGTGTAGTCGACTGGGTGGTAAGCGGCGAGATCGAGTTCGTCAATCCGGCTATATCGCCAGATCTCTTGGTCGGTCGTCGGGAGGTCGGCGGCGGCGAAACGTGCGTACTCGCCCACCGCGTCCTGTGTGAACACTGGCATCGGAGGGAATTCTACTCAGGCGACGAGCCGATAGGCGAGGCGACCAATCGTTACGGTGCGCTATTTCGACTGCGCAGCAGGCGAAGAAACTGCGGCACAAAAAATCCTCACCTATCCGCTGAGCCTCTATGCGCGTAGGGGAAATCTCTGGGTCGCCCTGAAACCCAAGCTACGAACGGCGTTT
>JANMTV010000214.1:0-23759 GCA_031390905.1 Ilumatobacteraceae bacterium
CCCCACTGAACGACGGCCGTGCGGTCGAAGTCGGGGCTCGTCGCATCGTTGCCGTTGCCGTCGACCGTCAGGATCTTGCCGATCTCTTCCAGCTTGTCGATGTTCCATTCACCCTCGAACTCGGTGCCGACGCCATAGGCCTCGCCATAGGTCGCGGGCGGGTACGGCAGTCCGGCCTCGTCGAACAACTCGGTGTTGTAGAACAGGGCGGCGGGGAACGAGGCGAACGGCAACGAGTCGATCGTGCCGTCTGGGTTCTTGCGGGCCGCGATCTGTTCGGGCTCGTACTGCGACAAGTCGATACCAGAGCTCTCGATCAGCGGTCCGAGGTCGAGGTAGGCACCTGGGAACGCTTGAGCGCCTTCACGACCCACCGGTCCGATGAGATCAGGAGCAGTACCGCCGGCGATTGCCGTGGCGAGTGCTTCCTTGGCAGTTGCGTTGTCGACGAACTGGACCTCAAGATTGATCGAATCCTGGCTAGCGTTGAATTCGTCAACGAGAGCCTGCTCGCGTGGGATCTGAGCTTCCTGTGAACCCGTGCCGAGACCGACGAACCAGGTAACGGTAGTGCGATCACCGCCTGCTGCGGTGTCTTCGGCGGCTGCGGTGTCTTCGGCGGCTGCGGTGTCTTCGGCGGCTGCCGTGTCTTCGGCGGCTGCCGTGTCTTCGGCGGCTGCGGTGTCTTCGGCGGCTGCCGTGTCCTCCGCCGACGCCGTGTCTACGGCCGCTCCGGTGTCTTCGGCTTTGTCGTCACCACCGCAGGCGGCGGCAACGAGTGCCAGGCTGATTGCGACTACTCCGATTTTTGATCGACGCGTCGCTCGCGTAATGCGTAGCATTGTTCTGTTCTCCTTACTGGATGGGTCATTGAGACTTCAAGGTGTGGGGAATCGCTGGGCCGGGGATGACTACTCCTCGGCTCAGCACTCACATTGGCGTGATCTACGCCGTGCTCGGCGTTGTGATCGACATTGCGGTCAGACTTCGATCTGACGATCCTCCTCTCACGAGTTCCGGAATGATCGCCACGGACGAAGTGTCCGCGTGACCTTGCACCAATGCGATCAGCTTGTCGACGGCGGCTTTGGCGATCTTGTCGATCGGCTGGACGACACTCGTGAGCGACGGTTCGATGAACTCGTCGATCGCCGTGCCGTCGAATCCGACGACCATCACATCATCAGGAACACGGACCCCGCGTCGGGCCAGCATCCACATCGCCCCAACAGCCATTTCGTCGTTGCAGGAGAATATTCCATCGACGTCAAGGTTGATCAACAGTGCAGCAGCATCAGCGCCGGACAACCGGACGAAGGTTCCGTTCACGATCAAGGTTTCATCGACCGGTCGGCCGGCGCGTTCGTGCGCGAGTTTGAAACCCTTGAGGCGATCCCTGGCGTCGCCGCGGTCGAGCGGGCCAGTGATGCACCCGACGCGGTGACAGCCCTGCTCGAATAGGTGCGTCGTGGCGAGTGCGCTCGATTCGAGATTTTCGACATCGACACTGGGCAACCCTGTGCGTACCGGGTGGGTACCGATCAAGACGGTCGGCAACGAGGAGTCGAAGATCTCGTCGACCCATGGCATACCAACCGCCACCGAGCTGATCAGCAGACCATCAATCAAACCGTCTCGAAGGATGTGATGAACTGTCGCGCCCGGCTCGTCGGCTGCGAGGTGCAGCATCAAACCAAGGTCGAGCGCAGATGCGGCGCGACCGACGGCATGGGTGATCGCCGCCCCGTAAGGATCGACGCGCAGATCGTCGGTTGGAATCACCAACCCGATCACCGACGACAATCCTGACGCCAAGTTCTTGGCGGCACGATTTGGTCGGAACCCGACGTGATCGGCAATTCGGCTGACCCGCTCCCGGACGTCATCGCGGACGCCCGGTCGATTGTTGATTGCGCGGGAGGCGGCAGACCGCGAAACACCGCTCAACCGAGCAACGTCATCGAGCGTGACTTTCTGGTCCATCTACCCTCCCCCGAGGTTTTGTGGTGGTTCTCTTTGGAACGGTTGTGGAAGTCACAACCGTCTGACCCTTGTACTGGAAACGCTTCCATGATACGGTTCACCCTAGCCGCCTGTCAACAACTTGTTTGATATGTGTCCTGATCAGGACTTTTACAATCTCAACTCGCAAAGGGAACTTCTTCGTGCCATCTTCAGATCGAACGAACGAGAGCGCTTCCATATCGACTTCGCTCTGGCCGGTCCGAAACTTTCCGGATGGATTCATTTGGGGTTCAGCGACCTCGTCGTATCAAATCGAGGGTGCCGCCACGCTCGACGGTAAGGGCGAAAGCATCTGGGATCGCTTTAGCGCGATTCCCGGAAAGGTCAAGGACGCCTCCGATGGCGTGATTGCAGTTGACCACTACCACCGCTATCGAGACGACGTTGCAATGATGGCCGACCTCGGGCTCAACGCCTATCGGTTCTCACTCAGCTGGCCGCGGGTCATGCCGCGTGGACGCGGCGAGGTCAACGCTGCCGGGCTCGACTTCTACGACCGGCTAGTCGACGAGCTACTCGACGCCGGCATCACGCCGTACCCGACGCTGTATCACTGGGACCTGCCACAGATACTCGAAGACCACGGCGGCTGGCCGGTACGTGGAACCGCTGAAGCGTTCGGCGAGTACGCCTCGGCGGTCGCCAGACGAATGGGTGACCGAATCACCCGATGGGCGACGATCAACGAACCGTACGTGATCGCCAACCTCGGATACCTCACCGGCGAACACGCCCCGGGTCGTTCGAACCTGCGTGATGCAATCGCCGCCAGCCACCACGTGCTGCTGGCCCACGGCCTCGCCCACAAAGCGATCAAGGCGGTCTCGCCGTCCGCCGAGGTCGGGATCGTGATCAACTTCACACCAGTCACGCCGGTCGGCGACTCGCCGCTGGCATTGGACCGCCAGCGAGTCGTCAACGAGTACGAGAATCGCTGGTACTCCGATCCCATCGGCGGTAAGGGCTACCCCGAGTACGCCGTCGAGCGACTCGGCTGGGACCAGTCAGAAGTGTTGCCCGGTGACATGGACTTGATCGCCGCGCCGATCGATTTCCTTGGCGTCAACTTCTACACCCGCAAGATGGTTGGTGCACTTGAAGGTGAGCAGGTCGAACGCGGTCACGAGACGGCGATGGGGTGGGAAATCCACCCACCTGCACTGGGCGAACTGCTCCGATATCTGCACGAGTCGTACAAGTTCCCGCGTCTGTTGATCACCGAGAACGGTGCCGCGATGCCAGACCTGGTTCGTGTCGATGGTCGGATCGCCGACACCGACCGGACGGCGTACCTCGCGGCGCACCTCAATCAAGTGCTCGACGCAATCGATGACGGCGTACCGGTCGAGGGTTACTTCGCGTGGTCACTGCTCGACAACTTCGAATGGGCACACGGATACGGCCCGAAGTTCGGGATCGTCGAGGTCGACCGCGACACACAGCAGCGGATTCCCAAACAGAGCGCACTCTGGTACTCGCAAGTCGCCCGGACGGGCACGTTACGGAGGTCCAACCCATGACAACTGTTCGATTCGAGAACGTCACGAAGCGTTTCCCCAACGGCTTCGTCGCGGTCGAGAGCCTCAATCTCGAAGTCGAAGACGGCGAGTTGCTTGTCGTCGTCGGACCATCAGGTTGCGGAAAGACGACGACACTACGAATGCTCGCCGGACTGGAGGACACGACCGAGGGCAAGATCTGGATCGGTGACCGGATCGTCAACGACGTCGAGGCCCGCAACCGCAACATCGCCATGGTGTTCCAGAGCTATGCCCTGTACCCGCACCTGACGGTGGCAGGCAACCTCGCCTATCCACTCAAGGTCGCAGGCATGGAAAAGACGGAACGCGATGCCCGCGTGATCGACGTTGCCAAGACGTTGCGTCTCACCGAGCTGCTCGACCGCAAGCCGCGCATGCTGTCTGGCGGCCAACGGCAGCGGGTCGCGATGGGACGCGCGATGGTCCGTCAGCCAGAGGTCTTCCTGATGGACGAACCGCTCTCCAACCTCGACGCAAAACTCCGTGTCGCGATGCGTGCCGAGGTTTCCGAGCTACAGCGCAGCCTGGCGGCAACGATGTTTTACGTCACCCACGACCAGGTCGAGGCGATGACCATGGGCGATCGTGTTGCCGTGATGGATCAGGGCCTTCTGCAACAGGTGGCGACCCCGAGCGACCTCTACAACAAGCCTGCCAACGCCTTCGTCGCCGGGTTCATCGGCTCACCACCGATGAACCGGATCATGGCGTCGGTGCGCCCTTCAGGTGAGGGGGGCGTGCTGGTGTCGTCGGGCGAACGTGACATCTCTGCCCTCTCCGACGGGTTTGATTCTTTGCCGTCCGGCGTCAACGGAGGAGCCAGCGTGATCCTCGGAGTCCGACCGGAACACCTGGAACTTGTGTCAGACGACCACGGGATACCCGGAGTGGTCCGCCTCGTCGAGCACCTCGGCTCGGAACAGGTCGTGCATGTCGATGCGACCGGGATCGACATCTTCAACCCAGACCTCAAGGAAACCGACATGGATGCGACACCAAGGATCCTGATCAACCTCCGTGATGAAAATGTTCGTTTGCGCCCGGGCGATTCGGTCAATCTGCGCGTCCGGGCACGTCACTTGCATGCCTTCGATGTCAACGCGCCAGGTGCGCCGGCACTCACCCATCGCTGATCCATGCCGGATCACATCGTCGTTCCCCTGCACGATGGATGGACGCTGCATCAGGAGCGCCGAGCCGACAACGCACCCGCCATCGCGGACGTTTCGGCCGTTGTACCCGGATGCGTCCACACCGACCTGCTCGATCATCACCTGATCCCCGATCCGTTCGTCAATACGCAGGAGGACGATGTGGCGTGGGTCGCCGCCTGCGACTGGCGCTATGCCTGCGTGTTCCAGGTCACCCAGGAGCAACTCGACCACGAGTGCCTCGAGTTGGCGTTCGATGGTCTCGACACGTTGGCCACGATCTCGGTCAACGGCACCGAAATCGCAACCACTGCCAACATGCACCGGCGCTACCGCTTCGAGGTTGGCGCGCTGGCTACAACCGGACCGAATTCGCTCGAGATCGTGTTCGCATCTGCGACCGAGCACTGCGATTCAGTGCGCGACACCGAGGGCGTGTGGCCGTCGTCGTCGTTCGGTCGCCCATTCAACTACCTACGAAAGATGGCGTGCAGCTGGGGCTGGGATTGGGGGCCGTGGTTGACTACTGCTGGAATTTGGCGACCAGTGAAGCTGCACGCCTGGAGTCATGCTCGGCTCGGCGACATTCGACCCCGCATCACAATCGATCCCGGAGATCATGGAGGTGTGGCGATCGACATCGACACGATCGCCTCGAACTGCGGTTCCGAAGCACGCACCCGAGCCGTCTTGCGTTCCCTAGACGGAGCGACGATCGCCGACGAAATCGTCGACGTGACGGTCGGGACCACCAAGATCGTGCTGGATGCCGGCGTTGTCCAACGTTGGTGGCCGCACACTCACGGCGATCAACCGCTGTATCAACTCGACGTGACGATGATCTGCCCGGACGATTCGGTGTGCGACCATCGCACCGTCAAGATTGGCTTCCGCACGATCGAACTCGACACTACGGCTGATGCCACGGGTTCGGCATTCACGTTCGTGGTCAACGGAGTGCCGATCGTTGCTCGCGGTGTGAACTGGATTCCCGACGACATCTTCGTCACGCGGGTGACCGAAGCCGACTACCGTCAACGACTCCAGCAAGCGGTCGATGCCAACGTCGACATCGTCCGGATCTGGGGCGGAGGGATCTACGAGGACGACCGGTTTTACGACACCTGTGACGAGCTGGGAATTCTCGTATGGCAGGACTTCCTGTTTGCCTGCGCTGCCTACCCTGAGCACCTGCTCGCCGACGAGGTCGAAGCCGAAGCGTACGACAATGTTTCCCGGCTGATGCGCCACACCAGTTTGGCGATATGGAACGGCAACAACGAAAATATCTGGGGCTACTGGGACTGGGCCTGGCAGGACATCCTGCAGGGCCGTTCATGGGGAGCCGGCTTTTACTTCGATCTGCTGCCGCGCATCACGACCGAACTCGACCCGCTCCGGCCCTATTGGGCGGGGAGCCCGTACAGCGGCTCGCAAACCGTCGCACCCAACGCAGATGCCCAGGGCTGCGTGCATGTGTGGGACGTGTGGAACCAGGTCGACTTCGTCCGGTATCGCGACCACGCGCCGCGTTTCGTCGCCGAGTTCGGCTGGCAGGCGCCCCCCGCGTGGCCGACGATGGCCGACGCCGTTACCCCCGATCAGTTCGAGATCTCGTCTCCCGCGATGCGTAACCATCAGAAGGCAACAGATGGCGATATCAAGCTGGAACGCGGCATCAAGCCACGCTTCGGCACCGTCGGTAACCTCGAAACATGGTGGTACGCGGCCCAGTTGCTGCAGGCTCGAGCCGTACAGACGGGGATCGAACATTTCCGTTCGCTTCGCCCGTATTGCATGGGCACGATCTGGTGGCAACTCAACGACTGTTGGCCGGTGGCGAGTTGGGCTGTGATCGACGGCGCAGGGCGCCAGAAGCCGGCTTGGTATGCATTGCAGCAGGCCTACCGGTCACGCTTGCTGACGATCCAGCCGCGCGGTGACCAGTTGGTGGTGTTCGCACTCAACGAGACCGCCGACGACTGGGCGATCGACACGTCGGCGGAGCGTCGACGGTTCGATGGTTCGGTGATTGCGTCGACGCCTGTCGCGCTGGCGGTCGGGGCGCATTCGTCGGCGTCGTTCGTTCTGCCATCCGACGTTGCCCAACCAGATGATCCGAGCGACGAGGTTCTGGTCGTCGGTGCGCAGGCCGATCGGGCATGGTGGTGGTTCGCACCGGATCGTGAGCTGACGCTGCGACAACCGAACTGGCATGTATCGCACGTGATCGATGGTGACGATCTGGTGCTGGCGTTGACCACCGACACCGTGGTGCGGGACCTGGCGATCTATCCCGAACGGATCTCGTCGACCGGACGCACTGACCGACAACTTGTGTGTCTACTACCAGGCGAGACCGAAAAGATACGCCTCAGCGGCGTTTCGGCCGCCGACCTTCCTGCGCTGTTGGCTCAGCCAGCGTGCTGGAGCGTTGCCGACGTCATCGCCGATTAGCGCCAACCGTTCCCCGCACTCGCGACGTACTGTTGCCTGACCGTGTGTTGAGCGCGACATGTATTGAGCATGAAAGGCAGCAATGAACAACCCAGAGCCGACGACAGACTCCTCACCAACACCCCCGCGCCAGTCGCGCTGGGTCAAGCGAGTGGTATTCGGTGCGATCGCCGCCGTTGTTTTGTTCTTCGGAGCCGTCCTGCTCTACGCCAAGGTGATCAACAACAGTCCCGACGAACTGGGTGTGTCCGACCTCGATGCAGCCCTTTCGATCGACGCCGAATCAGCGTCGGCAGTCGCAGTTTCGACGGACCCGCCAGCGGTCACCGAACCGGCAGTCGTCTCCATTGTGCCCGAACCGGCACCGGCCGTGACGGGTAGTTCGTGGGTAGTGACCGATGACTCACAGCTCGGATATCGGATCAAGGAAGTCCTGTTCGGTGTCGACACCGAAGCCGTCGGTCGCACAAATCAGATCATCGGCACGATGACACTCGACGGCACCACGCTGGCGGCCGCCGAATTCACTGTTGACGTGACGACAATCAGCAGCGATGAGAGCCGCCGCGATGGGCAATTCCACGGCCGGATCATGTCGACCGACGAGTTCCCGACCGCCACATTCCTCCTGACCGAGCCGCTCGAGCTTGGAGTCGAGTCGGCAGAAGGTGCCACCGTGACCGCCGCCGCGAGTGGCGACCTGACCTTGAGAGGCGTGACCAACAGCGTCACGTTCGAACTGACAGCCAAGCAGGAGAACGGCAAAATCGGGGTACTCGGCAACATACCGGTCGTGTTTGCCGACTACGAGATTGCCAACCCGTCGACCGGCGGGATCACCACCGAGGACAATGGACTGTTGGAGTTCGTGCTCGTGTTCGAACCCGCTTGAGCGAAGCCGGTTCAGCCGCCGAGCAGCTGACGAACCCGATCTTTCGGGCGACCGATAATGGCCTTGTGGTCGGTGACAACCAATGGTCGCTGCAGAATCATCTTGTTCTTCACGATCACGGCGACGATCTGATCGACGGTCTCCACATCGGCGTCGGTCAGACCGAGCTTGTCCCACAGGCTGTCGCGCCTGACAAGATTGGTCACCGGGTCCTCGAGCTTGGCGATGATTGATCGCAAGGCCGCCTCGTCAGGCGGGTCCTTTCGGTAATTCACGATGACAGCATTCACACCAAGTTCTTCGGCAATGCTCACGGCATTGGTCGAGGAGTTTCAATTCGGGTTGTGGTAAATCGTGATCTGGCCCATGCCCCTACGGTACCCGGTGTGACACCCCCTCTCTAGGGTGGGCGGTACCGACTTCCCCCTCGTGCCACCGCTCCGCCTCGGCGGTCCCCTCAGGCAAGAGGAACACATGCACCACGCACCCACTCATCATCGACTGCCCCGGGCAGGGCTCGATTCGATCGACACCGCCGCGAAGGCGTTGACCGCGATCACCATGGCGATTCAACAACCGCTTCGATTCGAAACCGTTGTCGCCTATCTCGATTTCGAGCGGCGCGGGATTGCCTTCGTGATCGTCAGCGACACCGAGTCAACCGACTCGGTCATCGACGTGGTCGAATGTCTGTGCAACCCAAAGGCCCACGATGGCCGGGTTGGCGCGATCATCGTCGGAAGCGTCCGGCCGGGCGGCGAAATGAACGACGGAGATGTCGATCGATGGCTCGAGATGAGCGAGCTCGCCGACGAGGCCGGGGTCGAACTGCTCGAGTGGTTCGTGATCGGCCGCCAGATCAGCTGTCCGCGTGATGCGTTCGGCGAGCCTCCGCGTTGGTGACGTGCCGTCGTCGGTCGACCGGCGAAAGACGCAAGCCCGCCGCCTTGAGCCTGCGCAGCAGCACTCGGCTCTCGACGACCGTCGCCCCGGCTTGGATCAGATCGTGGCGAAACTCCTCGGGAACGTCGTAGTGGTCACCTTGAAATCCGCGACGCGGAATTCCGTTGGCTTGGGCAAACTCATGCAACTCATCCAGTGACTCGTCGCTGATCAGGTGGCACCAGCGCTTGCCGCGGTGCCACCATCGAGCCTCGTCCATCAGAATCGTCACGTCGTGAGAATGGCACACTGGACCGGTGAACGGTGACGATCTCGAACTCGGCGTTGCTTGGCAGCAGCACGTGTCGTCGTCGGCTGCCGGCCTGCTCTGGTTCGACAGCGTCCTGGGTCGCCACCGTGAGCCACATCGCCACTATCACGTGGTTCGTCACGTTCGCTGGGTGGTACGTCACGTCCTGGAACTGGTCGGACAATGCGACGTTCACGATGTCGGAGCGATCGTGGCTGCGGCGTTTTTTCATGACGCGATCTATCTCCCCGGTAAGAGTGACAACGAATCAGCCAGCGCGGCGTTGGCAGTCGAGGCTCTGGAGCAACTCGGTTGGGCATCAGACCGCATCGACCGAGTTGCAGCAATGATCAAGGCAACAGCGATCGAGGCGACGGCGATCCACTCATCAACCGATGTCGACACGTCGGTGCTGCTCGCCGCCGATCTCGGGATACTGGCCGCCGATCCGTCGGGATACGCCGGCTACCTCCGCGGCGTCCGGCGGGAGTACTCCGCCGTTGGTGATGACGACTGGCGCACCGGTCGTGCCGGAGTGCTGCGATCCTTTGTCGCCCGGGACCACATCTACGAGCCGGCGATTGGCCTCACGAGCTGGGAGCGACGAGCTCGCGCGAACATCGCCGCAGAACTGGCCGGACTTGTCGACGAAGGACTCAGGAGCGGCGAATTGCACGAACACGACGCCGAACCGGGACCTTGATCGGCTTCGGTTCCTGGCGACGTCCACCAGCCAACACGGCGACCACGGCAATAGCCACAGTCGCAATCACGCTGTTCGGAGCAAGCACCACACCGTCAGTGTAGGCACAACTGATCCATCTATGGTAGGCGTATGCCTGACAACGCCCTGATCGGCGAGACGACCGAACTGCTGCAGGCTTTGATCCGTAACGCTTGCGTCAACGATGGGGCGCCCGATTCTGGTGAGGAAACACGCAGCGCCGACCTGCTCCAGGGGTTTCTGGAGGGTGCCGGACTCGACACGCAACGGTTCGAATCGCGTCCCGGCCGGAGTTCCATCGTCGCTCGGATCGAGGGGTCGGACCCCGACGCGCCGTCATTGTGTTTGATGGGGCACACCGATGTTGTTCCGGTCAACCGCGACGGGTGGGATCACGATCCCTTCGGGGGCGAGCTGATCGACGGCGAGGTCTGGGGTCGCGGCGCGATCGACATGCTCAACCTGACCTCGTCGATGGCGGTCGCGTTTCGCCACCTCGCCCGCACCGGCTTTCGTCCGAAAGGTGACCTGATCTATTTCGGAGTCGCCGATGAAGAAGCCGGCGGGAGGTGGGGGGCCGAGTGGATGTTCGACCATCATCCCGAGGCGATCGACGCCAACTATGTACTGACCGAACTGGGTGGCTGGTCACATGTCGACCCGCACGGTGAGCGGCATGTGACGGTCAACATCGGCGAGAAGGGTCTGTCGTGGCGCAAGCTCACGGTCGGCGGCACTCCAGGCCACGGTTCGATGCCATTCGGTTCCGACAATGCCCTGGTGAAAGCGGCCGAGATTGTTCGTCGGCTGGCCGAATACCGAACGTCACCGCTGATCAGCGACGTGTGGCGTGCTCAGGTGCTGTCGATGGGCCTGCCGGCTGAGCTCCAGGCCGCCCTGCTCGATCCGGCCAGCGTGTACGACACGATTGCGTCGTTTCCGGTGCCGCTTGCCCGCTCGTGTCATGCTCTCACCCACACCACGATCTCGCCGAACGTTGCTCACGGTGGTCAGAAAACCAACGTGATTCCCGACATGGTCGACATAGAGGTCGATATCCGAACCGTGCCGGGTACCACTCGCGCCGACGTCGACGGATTGCTCGCGGACGCACTCGGCGACCTCGCTCCTCATGTCGAGATCGCTGTGTTGCAGGAGGGCGAATCCACACAGTCACCGATGGAGAATCCGCTCTGGGACACTGTCGTGAAGAACACCCAGGTCGCCTATCCCGGTGCCCACGTCGTGCCTGGTCTGATCGTCGGCGGAACCGATGCCCGTTATTACCGCGAGCGTGGGCGGGTCGCCTACGGTGCCGGGTTGTTCTCACCCGGGATGGACATGGCCGTGTTCGGCAGCAGGTTCCACGGTCACAACGAACGAATCGATGTCGACAGCCTCGCGCTGGCGACCGAGTTCTGGATCGGGATCGCCCGCGACCTACTCAGCTAGCACCTCGAGCCTGACGCTCGCCACGGTGGCTTCGGTCAGGCCCTCAGCAACCCGGACCGCTTTCTTGATCGGCAGCACGAAGGTCCCGCGCTTCGCGTCAGGAAAGATCGACGTCTTCCAGGTCGTGCCACCGATCATGACCTCGACCCGCAGCGAGCCGAATCCGGCCGCTCGGTGCCCGAACATCTCGTCGATGTCGTCGGTGATCGGCTCAGGCACGCTGACAAAGAACCATGCACTCGCCCCGACGTGTTCCCAGACCGTCCCCTCAAACGAGAATTGGTTGCTCGTCATGACTGCTCTCCTCGCCGGGCCCTGTCGAGTTGGGCAGCCAGGATTCGTTCAGCTCCAGGATCGATCTGACCTGGGCGTTGATGCAGAAGCGATAGCCGAGCGAGGGCGGCGTGGACGGCGTCGAAGTGCTTGCGGGTCGCACGGGTGAGTGATCTCCGTGTTGACCTCATCGCCCGCCAGTCGGTGAACACAACGGCCTCCGATGCAGGCATGCCGTAGCGCTGGGCGAGTTGTGGGACCAGCGCCACGAATCTTCGTTGTTCGCGTTTGCGCATCACGATCAGGGCAATCGACACGGCAAAGAAGATCACGACGAACAGGCCGACCATCCCCAGTATGAAGCCCGTCTTGGCATCCTCGTCGTCGTCGCCTGCGCCCCAGGTGAGTGATCCGTTCCAGGCGAAATGCGACATCACGGCAACCCCGTAACCCCACAGAGCGCGCGGGAACACCGGTTTGCGGGCCCGCACGGCGAGGCCGATCGCCAGGCCCGTCCAAAACGTGAAGAGCGGGTGTGCGAACGGTGTCAGCAAGGCCCGCAAGATGAACGTCGGTAGAAAAGCGCCCTGATCGGATGCCAGCGCGAAGTAACTCATGTCCTCCACGACGGCGAACCCGAGCGCCACCCAACCGGCGTAGACGACACCGTCGGAAACACCGTCGACCTCACGTCGACGAACGGCCCAGTAGATCCCAAGGCCTTTGGCCGCCTCCTCGATCAACGGGGCCGACAGGACTGCGGCGATGGTCTCACCGAGCAAGACGCCTACGATTGTGTTCACGATCAGTGACACCAGCACGGCCGCCGAGGCACCCCAAGCGAGGGCGTGAACACGCGATGACTTCGGCTCTGGTTCGACACGGTCGAGCCAGGCAAGCGTCGGTAGCACGATGACCAGTGGAACCAGACCTGCGATCACCGAGACCGGTGCGAGGAATACGCCAATAACAATCCCGAGCAGCACGATCGGCGAGCACACCACGACCGGGATACTCAACCAACTCGGTAGTCGGGGCTTCTTGATTTCCGCCGACCCGAACGCTCCGCCGATGTGAGACGTCCAGGCCTGACCATCCCACCAGCGCCATGCCGCGTACCGAAGAGGATCGGCGTACCAGCCCGCCGTGATCACCGATGTTGCCGATGTTGATGGGGGCGGAAGCGGCGTTGGCATCATGCGCGAGTGTCCTCGACCCCTGCGAACGCCGCCATGTGAAACCGCATTTGATCGGGTCCATAGCGATAGTCCTGACCGACCGGGCAGGCGAGTCGCGCCGCACAGCCCGCCGACAGACAGGTCGGTTCCGAGCCCGACCGCACGTGACCGCGACACGCCTGCGAGTCATACCCATCAACCGTGAAGGCATCGACGGGGCAGGAACTCAAGCACGGCTGGTCTGCGCAGGTCAAGCACGGCGACGCTTGTTGGCCCACCATCGGCATGCCTTCGACGGCTTCCGAAAACAGCAGCGCACCGCGATAGGCGTGCCAAAGTCCGAACATCGGATGGATCATGATGCCGATCGGTGACTGCCACACATCGTCGGCGCGCTGCGCCCAACGTTGGAACGGCTGAAACGGCTGATCGCTCGGGTGAGCGAATGTCGCCCCGAACGAGGCAGCGATCGGTTCCAGCAGCGAACGTGTCCAGCGATCAAGCGGATCACGACCAGGCGTTCGTTCTCCCTCGAACCGCGGCCAGATCGTGCCACCGATGTTTCCGATCATCACCACACAGGCTGCTTCGACACCGTCGATTCGGTCGGCCTCATCGGTGGCGAATCCGCCACGGGCGATCATCCCGGTCTCGGCGACGGCATCGGCGATCTCGCCGTATCGAACCTGCTGAGCCATCGACGCAGACTACCGATCGAGGTCGGCGGCTGGCAGACTTGTGGGCATGTCGGACCTGCAGACGATGCCAGCCGAAACGATTCCGAATCTCGATGAGGACACGGAAACCGACGAGCCGCTCGTCGCCCACATCGTCAAGGTCGAACCCGGCGAATCGGCGACCGCAAAGGTGCTCGAGGCACGCATCTATGGCTCCCCGATCGAAGCACTCTGCGGGCATGTCTGGGTACCGGCTCGCGATCCGAAGCAACTTCCGGTCTGCCAGAAATGCAAGGAGATCTACGAGATGTTCAAGATCTTCAACGACGGCTTACGTGATTCGCCCGGCGATTGAACGTGCCGATCATGGCTCTCAGTATCCGGCCAGCGGTTCGCGCATTGCTGCTCGACGAAGCCGATCATGTTCTGCTCGTGCGGTTCGAGTTTCCGACGGCGACCGTGTGGGCGCTTCCAGGGGGCGGGCTCGAGCCGGATGAGGACCCGACCGAAGGATTGAAGCGGGAGTTGCACGAGGAACTCGGCCTCGACGACCCGGAGATCGGGCCGCACATCTGGACCCGGTTGCACATCATTCCGATGAACACCGGACATGACGGGCAGCGTGATCACATCCACCTCGTTCGGATCGCACGGTTCGAACCTGTCCCGGCGATCGGCTGGGATCGGCTACGCGCCGAGTTGGTCCACGAGATGCGATGGTGGTCACTCACCGAGATCGAGCAGGCGAGCGACACCACGTTGTTCGCGCCTCGGAATTTGGCGCAGCTCACCCGGACGTTGCTTCACGACGGACCGCCGATGACACCAATCGAGACCGGCGTCTGACCGGCTGGCTACAGTCGCGGGCATGCCAGACGTCGAAGAGTCGATGCGCAACCTCGTCGATCACCTGGTCGATCGAGTCCCCGGCGTGATTGGCGCACAGGTGAGCAGCGCCGACGGTTTCGCGCTCATGTCACGACTACCCGATTCGACCGAGATCGACCCCTCGGCGCTGGCAGCGATGTCGGCCGCCACGCTTGGGTTGGCGAACCGGCTCGTCCAGCTCACCGGTTCACATCTGGCGAACGTCAGTATTCATCGCTCCGACGACGGCCAGGTGCTCGTGTTCGGTATCGCCGGAGTCGCCGCACTCACGATGTTGACCGAACCGACTGCCGATCTGGAGCAACTCCAAATCGTTGGCCGCGAGGTCGGCACCGGCCTACAACGTCTGTTCCGCGGAGCAGCGATCGCCTGACCATTGACCGACCGATGCGGTCAGAGATTGCATTCACTCGGCTCATCGAAAGTCGCGGCTGGTGGTCGTGGCAGCAAGCGGAAGCGGGGCGAGGTGTTCGGCGACGATGTTGATCACGCCTTCCGATCGTTCGAGGCGGCCGCGGATCAACATCGCCGGCGCTCCCCTGGCGACCGACCTGAATCTCGCCCAGCAGCCCTTTGACACCACCACGTTGATCAGGCCGGTTTCATCCTCCAAGTTGAGGAACGTGACACCCTGCGCAGTCATCGGCCGTTGACGATGAGTGACTACCCCGGCGATCGACACGCGAGTGCCGGGTTCTCGATCCCACAAACCAATCGAGGTGACCACCCCGAGCTTGGTCAACTCGCCACGTAGGAACTGAGTCGGGTGACCCTCCGGCGACACGCCGGTCGACCACAGGTCGGCGACTGATTCTTCGACGGGCGTCATCCCCGGCAACGTGGGCGGCCGCTCCCCCGTCACGATGCCAGGCAATCGACCTGGCCGCGACTGCGACACCGCCCCCACCGTCCACAGCGCCTCGCGGCGGTCGAACCCGAAGCACTCTTCGAACACACCTGCTGTCGCCATCGTCTCCAGATGAGCAAGGGTCAACGCCGGAACGCGACGCACCAGATCTTCCGGTGTCATATATGGGCCGTGCTGATTCCGCTCGGCTTCGACCTGCTGAGCCAGCTCATTTCCGACACCACGCATCGAACCGATCCCTAGCCGCACCGACCGACCCTCGTCTTCCAATGTCGCCCCGGCCAACGAGGCGTTCAGATCAGGTGTGCGCACGGTGACCCCATGCCGTCGAGCGTCCTGCACCAACGTGTGCGGCGACCAGAAGCCCATCGGTTGGGCATTGATCAAGGCCGCACAGAACGCTGCCGGCTCGTGATACTTGATCCACGACGACGAATACACGAGATAGGCGAACGACACCGAGTGCGACTCGGGGAAGCCGTAGTTGGCGAACGCCTTCATCTTCATGAAAATCTCGTCGGCGATCTCACCGGTGATCCCACGCTCGGCCATGCCTGCAAACAGCCGCTCCTTGAGACTCTCCATTCGCGCCGCCGAACGCTTCGACCCCATCGCCTGACGCAACTCGTCGGACTCCGACGGACTGAACCCGGCGACATCGATTGCCATCTGCATCAGTTGCTCCTGGAACAGCGGCACCCCGAGCGTTTTCCCGAGCGCGTTCTCGAGCAGCGGATGCAGGTAGGTGACCGGCTCCTGCCCGTTGCGGCGACGGATATATGGATGCACCGAGCCACCCTGAATCGGGCCGGGTCTGATCAGCGCCACCTCGACGACGAGGTCGTAGAAGCGGCGTGGCTTGAGCCGCGGAAGCGTAGCCATTTGTGCGTGCGACTCGATCTGGAACACACCGATCGTGTCGGCCCGGCACAACATCGAATAGACATCATCCTCCTGAGGGATCGTTGCCAGGTCAACTTCGTAGCCGCGGTGCTGGCGGATCAGATCGACGGCGTAGTGCAGCGCGCTCAACATCCCGAGCCCGAGCAGGTCGAACTTGACGAGCCCGGCATTGGCGCAGTCATCCTTGTCCCACTGCAACACCGAGCGCTTGTCCATCCGGCCCCACTCGACCGGGCAAACCTCGATCACCGGCCGGTCGCAAATCACCATCCCACCCGAATGGATCCCGAGATGGCGCGGTGCATCTTCGATCTGACGGGCGAGGTCGAGCACCGGTGCCGGAATACAGCAATCGGGCTGGCTGGCGGTCGCATCAACACCTCCCCAGCCATCGACCTGTTTGGCGTAGGCATCTTGCTGACCGGTCGAATGGCCGAGCGCCTTGGCCATGTCGCGCACCGCCGACCGCGCCCGGTACGTGATCACGTTGGCGACCTGTGCGGTGTGGTGCCGCCCATACCGCTCGTACACGTACTGGATGACTTCTTCGCGACGATCACTTTCGATGTCGATGTCGATGTCGGGCGGGCCATCACGTTCGGTCGACAGGAACCGTTCGAACAGCAGGCCGAGCGATACCGCATCAGCTTTGGTGATCCCGAGCGCGTAACAGACCGCCGAGTTAGCGGCACTCCCGCGACCCTGGCAGAAAATGTCGGACCGCCGGCAGAACTCGACGAGATCCCACACCACGAGGAAGTAGCCGGGGAAGCCGAGCTGCTCGATGATCGCCAGCTCGCGATCGATCGTCTTCCATGCGCGGGCCCGTAACGACAGGTCTTCGTGGGCTGACGGGCGGTCGCCGTACCGGCGACGGCCTCCATCTTCGGTCAACGCCCGCAGGTACTCCATCTCGGTGATCACACGGCCGCCGACCGTTGGGCACGGGAACGGCGGCAGGTTGGGGGCGACCAACTTGAGGTCGAATGCTGCAGCGCGGCCGATCTCACCAGCCAACTCGACGACACCCGGGTAACGGGCAAAGCGACGCAACTGTTCGACGCCTGACCGCAGGTGCGCACCGGCAGCGGCCGGCAACCACGGGTCGATCTCGTCGAGACTGCGGCGCGCCCGCACCGCGGCGACAGCGGTGGCGAGTTTGCGTTGCGCTGGGGTGGCGTAATGAACGTTGTTGGTTGCAATACATTCCACTCCCACCCGATGGGCAATCTCGGCAAGTGCGTCGTTGCGGGCCGAGTCGAGCGGCTCGCCGTGGTCCCAGAGTTCGACGAGCACCCGGTCACGTCCGAAAGCGCTGACCAGTTTCTCGAGCTCTCTGCGTGCCGCCGACGGTCCATCATCCATCAAGGCGGACGGCACCGCACCCTTGCGGCACCCGGTCAGCACCCAACTCACACCGGTCACGGCATCAGCCACATCGGCAAACGTGAACTGCGGCGCGCCTTTCTCGCCGGCCAGGTGCCCGAGGCTCAGTGCCCGAGCAAGCCGCGCATAGCCGGCAGGCCCATCGGCAAGCACGAGCAGATGCCTGCTGGCATGATCAGGTGCACGTGAGTCAGGCAATTCGCCAGTGTCGATCTGGAACAACGTGTCGGCTTCATCACGAGCAACCCGGGCATTGTCGGCGAGGCCGTGGGTCAAGGTGATCTCGGCACCGAACACCGTCGGCAGGCCGACAGCGCGGGCAGCCTCGGCAAATCGCACCACACCGTAGAACCCGTTGTGGTCGGTGATCGCCAGCGCCTCAAGACCGAGGCGGGCGGCTTCAGTGGCGAGTTCTTCCGGGTGTGATGCGCCGTCGAGGAACGAGTAGTTGGAGTGGCAGTGCAGCTCGGCGTACGGAACCGCGCCGGCAACCCGCGTCAGTGACGTTTCGAACGGCTGACGCTTACGCCCCCATGCCGGGCTGTCGCCACCAGCGTTCCAAGACAGACTCCCCGGGGCGCGCCCGTCACGACGCAACGCAGAAGAACTGCGCCCAGAGAGCGTCGCCTCCAGCTCGCTCCACGTCCACGACGGATTGTTGAATCCCACTCCCACCATTATCGAACATTTGTTCGCATCCCCGCAAACCGGTCGGGTCAGCTATCGCAGGCGATGCGAAACGAGTCGTCAAGATCGACTGGCAACACGAGTGTTCGCAATCCCTCAGATGCGGCTGTCACACACAGCGACCCGGCATCGATCACGTACTCATCGGCGTACTCGGCGTTGAACACCGGTTTGCCGGCATCGAGAAGCGGCTGGTTCAGATCGAACTCGTCGAATTCGTGACACTGCTCATTCACCGCGAAGTCGAATTCATCACCCAGTTCGGCGATCTGCTCGAGGTCGTTCTTCAGACCGATCAACAGGCCGCGTTGGTGTGCCGCCCGAGCGATGAAACGGTTGAAGTCGAGTTGATCATCGGCGGTGAGATCGAACCCGGAGTCGTTGAGGTAGGCAGTCACGTTGTCGGGCTCGACGCCGTCGCAGCCAAGCACTACCGCCCGATCGAGACGGGCCTCGACCACGCTACGAACGGTCGAGCTGCGGATGTCGAGCCAGAGTTCCTCCTCGAATCCGTCGAGCGGCTCACCGAGATCAGCCTCACTGAATCGGTCGGCATCGGGACGCCACGCTTCATGAACAATGAGGCAACTGCAGATGGGCGTGAACACGATGTCGTGCACTGATACCTATCACCTCACCACGATCGCCATGATCGACAATTGCGACCAATGTGAGTTGGACGAAAAATTCTGACCTGTGTCTTTCCACTGACACGGGAACGTGATATGTTCCCGTCTGGAAATTCTTCTGATTTTCCACTTATTTCCAAAAACAACGACCGGGAACCCTCGGTCGTCTCAAGGGGGAGACACAATTGAAGACACGTAACCGTGCACTCAGCCTTCTTGTTGCCACCGGCTTGGTCCTTGCGGCCTGCGGTGATGACAAAGAAGCCGCAGACGAAACAGCAGCAGCATCCGAAGACACCGCGGCAGACACAGCGGCAGACACCGCGGCAGACACAGCGGCAGACACAGCGGCAGAAGCAACGGCTCCAGCCGGCGAAAGCATCTTGAACGGTGAGATTCCGTGCGAGCAGCAGTACGCAGGCAAGAAAGTCACCGTCTTCTCGCCCGTGCGTGACAGCGACACCGACACCCCGATCGCCGACTACGTGGCCGGTTACCAGCCACTCGTCGACTGCACCGGCGTCGAGATCGTCTGGGAAGGCACCGACCAGTTCGAGACCGAGATCAACGTACGTCTCGAAGGCGGCAACGCCCCCGACGTGATCGACTACCCGCAGCCCGGCCTGATGGCCGGTCACGCTCGCAAGGGCTACCTGCAGGAGTTCCCGGCCGATCTGGCCGCCCACACCACCAACGATTTCATCTCCGGCTGGGACACCTACGCAACCATCGACGGGACGATCTACGGCATCCCGGGGC
This sequence comes from Ilumatobacteraceae bacterium, assembly GCA_031390905.1. Taxonomy (GTDB): domain Bacteria; phylum Actinomycetota; class Acidimicrobiia; order Acidimicrobiales; family Ilumatobacteraceae; genus Ilumatobacter. The sequence goes on from JANMTV010000214.1 coordinate 19,683, forward strand.
GCTCGAACATCAAGTCGCTCGTGTGGTACAGCCCAGCGGCGTTCACCGAAGCCGGATACGCGATCCCCGAGTCGATCGAGGATCTCACCGCTTTGTCAGATCAGATCGTCGCCGACGGCGGCACCCCATGGTGTGTCGGCGCAGAGTCAGGCGTGGCCACCGGCTGGGTGCTCACCGACTGGATGGAAGACTTCATGCTCCGCACCAACGGTGAGGATGTCTACGACCAGTGGGTCAACCACGAGATCCCGTTCAACGATCCGCAGGTTGTGGCCGTTGTCGACGCTGTCGGTGCAATCGTCAAGAACCCCGACTACCTCGGTGGCGACACGATGGTCAAGGCAATCGCAACGACCAAGTTCCAAGACGGCGGATTGCCGATTCTGTCGGGTGACTGCTTCATGCATCGTCAGGCGAGCTTTTACTCGGGCCTGTGGCCACAGGGCACCACGATCGGTGCTGACGGCGCAGTGAACTTCTTCTACCTGCCGAGCCCGGCCGGTGGTCCGAAGTACATGCTCGGTGCTGGCGACATCTATGCCGCAGGCACCGACAAGCCGGAAACCTACGACGTGCTCAAGTACACCGGCTCGACCGACTACCAGTTGCACATCGTCAACACGCGCAGCGAGTTGTCGCCGAACAAGTCGATCAACATCAACGAGATCGGTGACCCGCTCGTGAAGCAGCTCTCCGAGCTGCAGGCTTCGGCTGACGTGTTCCGCTTCGACGCCTCTGACCTGATGCCCGGCGCTGTTGGCGCCGGAACCTTCTGGACGGAGATCACGGCGTGGGTTGTGGGTGGCGACACCCAGGCTTTCGTCGACAACGTCGAAGCCAGCTGGCCCACCAGCTGACCATAGGTGTCAGGCTTCGGTCTGACATGATGAACTGAAGGGGTCGGGGCAACCGTCCCGGCCCCTTCTTTGTGTTAAACACATCCATACGAAATGCCGGGGGGCGACACATGGTGGATCTGATCAAGGCAATTGTCACGGTGGTAATCGCCCTCAGCGCGCTTGTGCTGTTCATCGGCGCGTTGTACTGGCTCACCACGCGGCTCCCCAAGTCGTGGCAGGAAACGTCCAAATCGTGGGTCTTCCTGTTACCGGCGACGTTCGTCATGATCATCGGGCTGCTTGTGCCGGCGATCCGGACGATCTATCTGAGTTTGCTTGACGACGATGGCAAGAGCTTCATCGGTATCGACAACTACGTCGACATCTTCCAGACCAGAGGCACCCGGCTGACCGTCATCAACAGCATCGTGTGGGTGTTCGTAGGGACATTGATCACAGTGATCGTCGGACTCGTCGTCGCCCGCTTTGCCGACGGTATACGCGGCGAAAAGGCGGCCAAGTCGGCGATCTTCATCCCCGGCGCCGTTTCGCTCGTTGGTGCCGGCTTGATCTGGACGTTTGTGTACGCCGGACCGCCGTTCGACAATGGCTTACTCAACCGGGTCACCGAGAAAGTGCCTGGCCTATCCGAGAAGATGGGGGGCAACGGTGATCGGCTGTGGTTGGTCGAACGTGGTTTGGGCAGCCTCGAGCCTCCAGACTCGGCACCCGGATTCAACACATTCCTGCTGATCGTGATCTTCATTTGGGCGTCTGCAGGTTTCGCTATGGTGATATTCTCGGCGGCGATCAAAGGCGTGCCCGACTCGCTGATCGAGGCCGCCAAGGTTGATGGGGCCACCAACCGGCAGGTGTTCTACAAGGTCACAATGCCTTACATCCGAGCGACGATCGTCACAGTAGCGACGATCACCATGATCGGCGGTTTGAAAGCGTTCGACATCGTCGCCGCTACGACCGGCGGCCGGTTCGGCACGAGCACCATCGCCAACGAGTTCTACGTAACCAAGTTCGTGCAGGGACGCAACGGCATCGGCTCGGCATTAGCCGTGCTGATCTTCGTGCTGGTGATCCCAGTCGTCGTGATGAACCGGAAAGCCCAGAAGCGAGCCGAGGAGATGATGGGCGCATGACCACCACAATGAGCGAGCTAGCTCGCGACGAAGCACTTGACGATGCCAAACCGAGATCGCGCCGGAAGGCAGCGCATGTCGGGCGCTCGATCAGCACATCGCTGAGCAGTCGGTGGGGAAAATTTCTCGTCTACGCTCTCGTGATTCTGTGGACGATCCCGACGTTCGGGATCCTCGTCTCGTCGATCCGTCCCGAGATCGACGTCAAGACCAACGGGTGGTGGAACTGGTTCACGGACCCAAGCTTCACGACGACCAACTACGACCGAGTGTTGTCGTCATCGAACGGCGGCGACAACCTGGCGAAGTTCTTCGTCAATTCACTGCAGATCACGATCCCGTCGGTGATCCTGTCGATTGGCGTCGCGCTGATCGCTGCCTACGCATTCTCGTGGATGACGTTCAAGGGTCGCGACTGGCTTTTCGTTGCGGTTGTCGCGTTGCTCATGGTCCCGCTGCAAATGGCCTTGATCCCGATGCTTCAGCTTTTCACGGGCGGCGCACACATCGGAACAGTGACGATTTTCCCCGACCTCAACCTGACCGGAAAGGTATACGGAGTCTGGATTGCCCACACAGCATTCGGCATGCCTTTCTGCATCTTCATTCTCAAGAATTTCGTGTCGTCGCTGCCGAAAGACATCATCGAAGCGGCTCGCGTCGACGGCGCTGGTCACATCACGGTGTTCCTCCGACTGATCGTTCCGCTGTCGGTACCGGCGATCGCGTCACTCGGCATCTTCCAGTTCATGTGGATCTGGAACGACTACTTGATTGCGCTGATCTTCGCAGGCCGAGAAAACGCCCCGGTCACCGCCCAACTGGCACAGCTGACCGGCACGCGGGGCCAGTCATGGCACCTGCTCACCGCGGCTGGCATGGTCTCGATGATTCTGCCCATCTGCGTGTTCTTCGCGCTCCAGCGTTACTTCGTTCGTGGTCTGCTCGCCGGTGCCGTGAAGGGATGACCGAGACCGAACTCGAACGGCTCGTTAATTCGCTGACCCTTGCTGAGCAGGTTTCGCTCCTGGCGGGAAGCGACCTCTGGCACACCGTCGCAATCGAGCGAGCTGGGATCCCGTCGATGCGTGTCACCGACGGGCCGACCGGGGCTCGCGGCACCGAATTCGAGACCGGCCCTGCATCGATCAACGTTTCGTGCGGCACGTCGCTCGCAGCCACATGGGACCCGGTGTTGGTCGAAGCTGTGGGCGCGTTGCTAGGGCGAGAGACTCGTGCCAAGGGCGCTCGAGTCCTGCTGGCACCGACCGTCAACCTGCACCGCACACCGACCGGTGGGCGCAACTTCGAGTGCATGAGCGAGGATCCGTATCTCACCGCCCGCACCGCCGTGGGTTACGTGCGCGGCCTGCAAAGCCAGGGTGTTGCCAGCTGCATCAAACACTTCGTCGGCAACGACACCGAGTTCGAACGGATGTCGATCGACTCGCGGATCGACGAGCGGACGATGCGCGAGACGTACCTCGTTCCGTTCGAGGCAGCGGTCACCGAAGCCGGAGTGATGGCGGTGATGACCGGCTATAACCGGATCAACGGGCCGTGGGCGGCCGACAGCGTCGAGTTGATCAACGACGTTCTGCGCGGTGAATGGGGCTTCGACGGTCTCGTGATGAGCGACTGGTTCGGGATGCACAGCACTGTCGAGGCAGTCGTCGCAGGACTCGACCTTGAGATGCCAGGCCCGACCCGGTTCCGAGGGCAGCAACTGGTCGATGCCGTCGAGTCAGGCGACGTCGATGCGGCGCTCGTCCGGCGCTCGGCAGTAACTCTGCTCCGATTGATGTCTCGCGTTGGCGCGCTGGACGACGGCAGCCCTGGCGACGAGACAACTCGATTGCTCGGAGCGGACGTCGATGCCGACATAGCCCTCGTACGCCGTGCCGGAGCAGCCGGCATGGTGTTGCTGCGTAACCAGACAGCGACGTTACCGCTCGACACATCTCTGATCGGCAGCATCGCCATGATTGGCCCGAACGCGGCCATCGGCCAGATCATGGGGGGTGGAAGCGCCCACGTCGTGCCGACGAGCATTGCCAATCCGCTCGCCAGTATGCAGGCGCGGG
>JANMTV010000010.1:0-34467 GCA_031390905.1 Ilumatobacteraceae bacterium
ATGTCTCGGTCGGAGCAAAGTTGGTCAAGCCGACCGACAACGACCAGTTCCACGGCGTGCTCGACGACGTGTTCATGAGCGTGCTCACCGGGTGACCGGTGCCGAACGCGCCGCCGGTCGGTGCGTTCCGGTGTTGGTCGCGACGCGCTCAATCAGACCGATCTACTGACCGGCGGGTGGGCGGGCGTGAACGTTGAGTTGTTGGAGGGCCATCAGGTCTTGGATTTGCTTTTGCATGCCGTCGGGGGAGCCGTCGAGGAACATCACGTTGCCCCTTCCGTTCTCGGCCATGTGACGGATCGACTCCGTCCACATCGAGAACAGGATCAATGACGAATCGACGTTGTTGTTCTCCATCTCCTTGGCTGCTTGGGCGAGGCCTCTGGCGACCTCCTCACGGAACAGGGCAACGCCCTGACCGCGCAACTGGGCGGCGGTCTTCTCGGCTTCTGCGGCGATCCGGATCGCCGTGCCTTCGGCCTCGGCTTCCTTGGTTCGTCGGATCAACAGGGCGTCGCCTTCGTTGGTCGCAGCAGCTTTCAAGTTGTTCGACGCCACAACCTGCGCCATCGAGGTCGTGATCGCCTGATCGAACGTGATGTCGTTGAGCTGCAGATCGATTAGGTGATAACCCCACGTTTCGATCGTGACGTCGAGATTTTCTTTGACTTCGTTGACGATCTCGCCACGCAGCCCGAGAATCTCGGCCTGCTTCATCGTGGCGACATACCCGCGCGTCGAACCTTCGACACTCCGCACCAGGGCCGTCAGAAAATCCTTCTCGCTGAAGAACTTGAAGGCCACGTTCTTGATCGTGTCTTCGCCCTCGTTGATCACCGAATACACCATCATCGCCGTGAAATACACGTTGGCCTGATCCTGTGTGATCGCTTGAAACTGCAGTTCGACGGCCCGGTTCTGGACGCTGATCCTGCGAGCAATCTTCTCGAAAAACGGGATCAGGAAATTGAGACCAGGGTGCTTGATCCCCTTGTACTTGCCGAACACCGTGGTCACAGCGACGTTGCCCTGATCGACTGTCTTGATCGACGTCGCCAATGCGATCAACAGAAAGACAACAAGGACGATGATGACAATGTTCTGTGCGCTCATGGCCACAACCTATGCGGTCGTGCCTCGCCTGAACAGCGGATTCTCGCGATCGGTCGCCGGTAGCCTCATCTGGCCGTGTTTGACCGTCTTGCCACCTTCGCCGATGAGTTCCGTGAACTCGAGGCGCGACTCTCCGACCCGGCGACGATGTCGGACCCGACGCTGCTGCGCACGGTGTCGCGTCGTTACCGAGAGCTCGAACCAATCGTCGCCAGCTACCACGCTTACAGTGGTCGCAGCGACGACCTTGCAGCTGCGCGCGAGTTGATCGAGTCGGCGACCGAGGCGGAACGTGCGCAGCTCCAGGGCGAGATCGACGAGGCACTGGCTGACATCGAACGGATCGAATCTGAAGTACGTGAACTGCTACTCCCTCGTGACCCGAATGCGGGGCGCGCCGTGATCATCGAGATTCGCGGGGCCGAGGGTGGTGAGGAAGCAAATCTGTTCGCTGGAGACCTACACGACATGTACGAGGCGTACGCGATCAAGCGCGGCTGGAAGGTCGAAACGCTGTCGCACGACCCGAGCGATCTGGGTGGCATCAACCAAATCACGTTCGTGATCCGCGGTGACGATGCGTGGCAGCGGATGAAGTTCGAAGGCGGTCCGCATCGCGTGCAACGTGTCCCGGTGACCGAAAGCCAAGGCCGAGTGCACACGTCGTCAGCGACCGTCGCCGTGCTCCCCGAAGCCGACGAGGTCGACGTCAGCATCGAGGATCGCGACTTGCAGGTCGACGTGTATCGCGCCAGCGGCGCCGGCGGGCAGCATGTCAACACGACCGACTCCGCTGTTCGGATCACCCACCTGCCGACTGGCCTCGTGGTGACGATGCAAGACGAGCGCAGCCAGCTACAAAACCGCAACAGGGCGATGACGGTGCTGCGTGCCCGCCTGTACGAACTCGCTGAGCGCGAACGCGATGCAGAAATGTCGGCCGAACGACGTTCACAGGTCGGTGGCGGTGGGCGCAGCGAAAAGATCCGAACGTACAACTACAAGGACAACCGGATCACCGACCATCGCATCGGGTTCACGGTGTATCGGTTGACCGACGTGCTCGGTGGCGATCTTGACCTCGTGACCGACGCGCTCTTGCAGGACGAACGAACCCGCCAACTCGCCGACACGAATGTCTGACCGCCTGACTGTTGGCGATCTGTGGTCGCAGACGACTGAAGCGATCGGATCGCGCCACCAAGCACGTTGGCTCGTCGAGGTCGCCGTCTCGTTGGACGGTGACGAGTTGACGGCGGCGCTCGATGAACCGGTGACGCAGCGGATGGTCAGCCACCTCGACGCGATGGTCGCCCGGTTTCGGGCGGGGGAGCCGTTGCAATATGTGCTCGGTCGATGGGGCTTCCGGCGACTCGATCTTGCCGTCGATCGCCGTGTCTTGATCCCTCGCCCTGAGACCGAGTTGGTTGCAGACGTAGCGATCGCACTCGCAAGTTCATTTCCAGCTCCTCGCCTGGTCGCCGACCTTGGCACCGGTTCAGGGGCGATCGGATTGTCGCTCGCCTACGAGCTACCGATCGAGGGCACCACCGTCTGGATCACCGATGCCAGCAGCGATGCCCTTGCTGTGGCCTCGGCCAACCTGGCTGGGCTTGGGCGGGCAGGCCGAAACGTTCGCGTTGGACTCGGGTCGTGGTATCGAGCGCTGCCAGCCGATGAGCGGTTCCACGTGATTGTCTCCAACCCGCCCTATGTCGCGATTGGGTCGTCCGAGTTGGAATCGATCGTCGGTGACTGGGAACCGTCGAGTGCACTCTTTGCCGGTGACGATGGTCTCGACGAGATTCGCGTCCTGATCGACGGCGCCCACGAGCATCTCGTGGAGGGTGGCTGGCTCGTGTTGGAGATCGGTGCCGACCAGGGTGTTGGCGTGAGCGCGCTGATGGCCGCGTCGGGCTTCACAAACATCGAAATCCGCCAAGACCTCGCCCACCACGATCGCATCGCAGTTGCCCGAACGTTCGGTCAGTAGAGCTTGGCGGGGGCGCTCTCGGTCGAGGGTGCCGTGTTGTTGGCTGCTGCCAACTCGCTGGCGTAGCCGGCTCGCATCGCCAACGCGTCGCTCGTCACCGTGATCATCCGGAAACCCTCGTCGCGACGGCGTTGCACCTGGGGGCCGGTGGCATGGATGCCCGGAACGACACCGTGCCGCCGACACCCCGCGACGATCGTGGCGAGCGCCTCGTCGAAGATCGGGTTGCCGTCGTTGCCGTACGGGCCGAGGCCCAAACTGATCGACAGATCGGCAGGACCGACGTAGATCGCATCGATCCCCGACACGCTGAGGATCTCGTCGAGGTTCGAGATCGCCTCGACGGTTTCGATCATCGGAATCACGGCAATGTGGTCCGCCGCCCAAGCTCGGTTGTCGACGTGACGCATGCCCGCCATCACCGGGCCCCAACTACGCGATCCGTCTGGTGCGTAGCGGGCCGAATGGACCACGGATTCAGCCTGTTCACGCGTATTCACCATCGGCACCACGATCCCATGCGCTCCGGCGTCCAGTGTCTTGCCGATAATCCCCGGCTCGTTCCACGGCACGCGCACGATCGGAGTACCACCGACAAGCTCAATCGCCTGAATCATCCCAACCGACGCCTGGTAGTCGATTGCCCCGTGTTGCGTGTCGATGCAGACGTAGGCGACCGGCTGGCGGGCAGTGATCTCGGCCACCACAATGCTCGGGATCGACAGCCAAAACCCAAGTGTTTCTTCGCCAGCCGACCATCGTGTGCGCAGAGATGTCATAGCGCTGATTGTGTCAGGCCGAAGGCCAGGGAACGATGCTGGCTGGGCGACCCTCGAGAACTGCGAGCGCATTCTCGATCGAATGCTCGTAGAGCCGGCGGCGACCCGCAACTGTGGCGGAGGCGATATGGGGCGTGACGACGACGTTGATTCGATCCAACAAGGGATGTCCCGCCGGCAGTGGTTCGGGATCCGTGACGTCGAGGCCTGCCCCACCGAGGTGCCCAGAATCGATCGCTGCTAACAGCGCCTCGTGGTCGACCAGCACACCGCGAGCACAGTTGATCAGGTAGGCGCCAGGTTTCATGCGCGCAAGTGCGGCGGCATCGATCATTCGAACTGTTTCGGGCATTGCCGGGGCGTGTAACGAGATCACGTCGGCCTGACTGAGCAATGCCTCGAGTGCGACGAGCTCGACATCGGCAACAGGCGATTCCGTCACGAACGGGTCGGCTGCGACCACCCGCATGCCGAGTGTTTGGGCGGCGACCGCAACCCGCGACGCGATTCGACCGAATCCGACCAGACCGAGCACGGAACCGTCGAGTTCCAATGCCAAACCGATCGGTTCGCCTTTTAGTCCGGACTTGGCCCGATCAATCTGATGCGGCAACACCTTGGTGACAGCGAACAACAGCGCCATCGTGTGTTCTGCGGTCGACACCATCGGTGCCAGCGGGGCGTTGCAGACGATCACGCCCGACGCCGCAGCGTCGGGGACATTGACATTGTCGTAGCCAACTCCCACTCTCGATATGACGGTCAGATTCGGGGCGAGTGCGAACGTTTCCGCATCCCAGGTCCGCGTCGCTCCGGCGATCACGGCATCGGCGACGTCGAGTCGATCGTCGGTCCCGAGTCCGCACAGTTCAGCGCGCCCATCAACCAGATCCCGATACAGATCCGGAAACAAGTGATCGACAAACAACAGAGGCAGGCTGGACAGAGACATGCACCGAAAGTACCCGTTCAAGTCGCGATGGACACGGCATGCCGGGGTTGTGCGCGACATGAACGGTGAGTTGGGGAGGATATCGTCGCGGCCATCATGTCCGATGAACAGCTCGACCGGTTTCGATCCAGCATCGACAACATCGACGCGGCGCTGATCCATCTGTTGGCTGAACGATTCAAGGTCACGCAGGATGTCGGCCGTTACAAGGCGTCGGTCGGCCTTCCTGCTGCTGACATGGAACGTGAAGCCGAACAGGTCGCTCGATTGCGGGCACTCGCCGAAGAGTCGGGCCTCGACCCGGTCTTCTCCGAGAAGTTTCTGCGTTTCATCGTGGCTGAAGTCATACATCATCATCAGAGGATCGCCGAGCAGGACCCGCCCGCGCCAGATTGAATCTGAGGCGTGAGTGAGCGCTTCGACATCGCCGTGATTGGTGGCGGCCCTGCCGGGGCGGCGGCGGCGATCCGTGCTGCCCGTGGTGGTGCCCGCGTGGTTGTTCTGGAAAAGGGTGCTCACGGTCGCGACAAGGTCTGCGGCGACGGTCTCACGCCGCGTGCCGTTGCGGCCCTCAACGAACTCGAAATTCCGCTGGACGGTGCCCACCACATCGATGGTCTCCGGATGATCGCCGGCAAGCAAGTTCGCCAGTTGCCATGGCCGAGCGGTGGCCGATTCCCGAATCATGGTGCGGTATGGCCGCGCCGCCGGCTCGACGCTGCCCTGATCGACGAAGCAATCTCGGCAGGCGCTGACGTGCGATTCGAGACGGCCGGTGAACCGATGTTCGACGACGATGGGAGAGTCACCGGCATCTCGACAGCAACCGGTGCAATTGTCGCCGATCTGGTGGTCGCCGCCAGCGGCGCGCCCGGGTCAGTTGCCCGCGCGCTCGGTGCCGTGCGGGTTGCCGACGAGCCGTATGGACTGGCGATTCGTGCGTATGTGGAGAGCCCGCGTCATGCCGACCGCCACCTCGAAGCATGCCTCACGATCATCGATGCGCACGGCATGCAGGTGCCTGGCTACGGCTGGATGTTCCCGTGTGGCGACGGCACGGTCAACATCGGCGTCGGGGCGCTGTCGACGATGAAGGGCTTCAAGAAACTCAACTTGAATCACCTGCTCGACAGCTACCGCTCGCTCGTGCAGGACACGTGGCAGATTGGGCCAAACCTTGAACGCGCCCGGGCCTGGCGACTCCCAATGAGCGCCGTCAAGCGACATGGCCCTGGTTGGGTGGCAATTGGAGACGCGGCTGGCCTGATCAACCCGATGAACGGTGAAGGTATCGACTATGGGCTCGAATCGGGCATGCTTGCCGCCGACCTGTTTCTGGCCGATCCGGCAACCGCGCCGACGCAGTACGACGAGCAAGTTGGTGAACGTTTCGACGAGTTCTTGCGAACCGGGCGGCGTTTCGCGTTCGTGATCGGACACCCGCTACTGCTCCGTTCTGGCCTGCGCGTCGCCGTCGGCACTCAGAGGGTCGCCGATATCACGCTCCAAGTGATGGGCAATCTGGTCGACGGTTCTACACCGGGAGCCGCTGGTCGTGTGATGCGAGTCGCCGACAAGGCATTGGCGTTGGCCGACCCGGTGCTCCGCAAAACCCGCGCCCGCGCCTAGCAACAACCGGCCCGGTGATCAGAAGGCTGCGAGGCGGGCTGCGAGTTCAGCCCGGTACGCCTTCGCTCGTCGCAGCTTGATGTGCTCGTAGCCGCGAACTTGATCGGGAAGGCTGGCGATCTCAATCGCTTGGCCGAGGTTGTCGGGTGTGAGGCGTGACAGCACCGTTGCAATCGCCTGCTCGTACTCGGGCATCATCGCCCGCTCGGCCCTGCGGACTTGTGCCCACCGGAACGGGTCGGCAATCGTGCCGCGGACGCTTTTCACCGATCGAAGCGCGACAAACGTCAGAGTACCTGTGCGCCGGAACTTGAGCTTTCGATTGAGCCCCATCGACCGCATCATCGGCGGGTGCAGGTGATACGTGACTTTCGTGGCGGCACCTCCAACCGCCGCGTAGCGGCGTTGCGATTCGTCGAGCAGGGCAAGTCGGGCGACTTCGTATTCGTCCTTGTAGGCCATCAGCTTGTGAAGATTGCGGGCCACCGCGTCGATCAACATCGCCGACTCGGTCGTCCGAACCTTGGCGATAGTTGCGAGATACCGGCGCGAGTAGGCGTTGTTCTGGAAATCGGCCAGATCAGCGGCAAGCCGGTCGATCACCTCGTCGAGTGTCTCGATGTGAGCCTCGCTCAGGCCCGCCGCGGCTTCGACTCCTGTTGGGTCGATTGCCCATCGGCGACCGAAACGGAAAGCGGTCACGTTCTGTTGGACGGCAACCCCATTCAATTCGATCGCCCGCTCAATCGTCGCCGGGCGGATTGGAATTGCGCCAACCTGAACTGCGACTCCCATCGTCAAGATGTTCGCCGCAGTCGAGCCACCGAACAGGCCACGACAGATCGCCGCCGCGTCGAGGTAGCGATTCGCCTCCGGGCGAGACACACCATCGAGTCGACCGCGAAGCACCCCGCGTTCGGGATACAGCATCGTTCCCGGGTTCGTGATCATGGCACCGGTCGGCACCACATCGACCGAGCCGATCACCACGGTTCGCCCTGCGGATGCTCCGGCCCGATGCGAATCGCTGGCTGCCGCCAACATGTCGAACGCCAGCAGACAATCGATTCCCGCTGCATTGGCATGGTTCGATGCCTCCGGCGCGTGGCGGCTGACGCGGACATCGCTTGACACCGGCCCAGCCTTCTGGGAAAGGCCGGTCTGATCGAGACCGCGGACGTGGAAACCATCCAGCATCGCCGCCGTGCCGATCACCTGGCTGACTGTCACGACGCCAGTCCCGCCGATGCCGGACAGCCGCACGGTGAATCGGTCTGGATCGACAATCGCGATCGGATCGAGGAGTGTGGACAACTCTGGTGCGGGCACCTGCGTGCGCTTCTTCGAACCCGCACTCGGATCGACGGAGACCGTCGCAAAGGCAGGGCAATCGCCCTTCATGCATGAGAAGTCGAAGTTGCAACTGTTCTGGTGAATCGCTGTCTTGCGTCCGTAGGGAGTCTCGATCGGTTGCACCGACAAACAGTTGCTTTGGTCGCCGCAGTCTCCACACCCCTCGCAGATCCGTTCGTTGATCACCACGCGGAACTTCGGCATGGCGAGCGTGCCGCGGCTCCTCGATCGTCGATTCTCGGCTGCGCAGGCCTGGTCGTGAATCATCACTGTGGTCCCCAGGATCTCAGCGAGCACGCGTTGCGCTTCGGCGACGCGACTTCGGTCCCATACATCGACGTTGAGCGGCATCTCGACACCGTCGAATCGGTCAGGGTCGTCAGCGGTGATGATGATTCGCTTGACGCCTTCGGCGATCAACATGGCGGCGATCTCAGGCACGTCGGAGGCCCCTTGCGGGTCTTGACCGCCTGTCATCGCAACCGTGCCGTTATGGAGCAGTTTGTACGTGATGTTGACGCCAGCCGCGATCGCCGCCCTGATCGCCAACGAACCGGAATGGAAGAACGTGCCGTCGCCGAGATTCTGGACGAGGTGCCGACGTTCGACGAACGGTGCCATACCGATCCACTGGGCACCCTCGTTGCCCATGCACGTGAGTCCGACGAGCTCGCCGACCCGTTCCGGCTCCATGAACGCCACCATCGAATGGCAGCCAATCCCGCCGCCGACGAGTGTGCCTGGCGCGACCCGCGTACTGGTGTTGTGTGGACACCCTGAGCAGAAATAGGGCGCCCGATTGACCGAGAGCGGAATCAGATGCTTGTTCAGCTCCGGGCGCTCGGGCGCGAGCCGGTCAGCGAGTCGTTTGGACAGATGATGTCGAATCGCCGGTAGCAGTCGATCGGCTTCGAGTAGCCCGTCGAACGGGACGATCACACGGCCCTCTTCGTCGCGTTTGCCCCACACGCGTGGTCGCTCGGCGACGTCGTAGAGGGCATCGCGAACGAGCACTTCGAGCGTGGCGTTCTTCTCCTCGATCACCAACACATCGCTGAGGCCTGTGGCGAACTGGCGCACGTCGTGCCGGTCGAGTGGAATTGGCATCAACAGTTGGAATAGCCGGATCCCGGCGGACCGCAACGCGTCGTCGTCAGCGAATCCGAGCAGTTGCAGCGCCTCGCGAACCTCGTGGTACGTGTGCCCTGAGGCCGCAATCCCGATCCAGTCGTCGGCACTTCGAACGGTTACCCGATTGAGACCGTTGAGCGCCCCGTACTGGCGGGCAAGTTCCAGGCGAACCTCGTGGAATTCGCGCTCCATGTCGACCGTATATGGCGTGATCAATCGGCCGTTCGGATTCGGCCGAAACAGCTTGCCGTCGAAAACGACGGTCGGGATCACGGGCTCAACGCGGGCCGGGTGAACGTCGACGGTGCCGGTTCCGTCGGCCACCGGCGTCGTCAGTTTGATTCCGGCCCACAGCCCGCACGCCCGTGACAGCGCGACCGCATGTCGGGGTAGGTCGAGTGCTTCTTGCGGATCACCGGGAAACAGCAATGGCATGTGCAGGTCGACCATCGTGGCGTCGCTCGACGACGGGAGGGTCGACGACTTGGCGGCCGGATCGTCGCCAACTACTGCCACCACCCCGCCGAGCGGTGCGGTGCCGGCAAACACGGCATGTCGAATGGCGTCGCCTGCCCGGTCGATTCCTGGCCCCTTGCCGTACCAGATCCCAAGGATTCCATCGAACCTGCAATCGTCGAGCGTGACCGCCAGTTGACTCCCCATCACCGCCGTGGCGGCGAGTTCCTCGTTGACGCCAGGCTGGTTGACGATCGGCAGGTCCGGCACCGTGGAGTGGGCGCGGGCGACTTCCTCGGAGAACATGCCCACTGGAGAACCTTGATATCCGCTGATGAACGCTGCCGTGTTGAGACCGTTTCGGCGGTCCAGCCGGATCTGGTCAACCGGTAGGCGCACCACCGCCTGTAAGCCGGAAAGGAAGACTCGCCCCTGCTCCTGCCGGAACCGGTCGGCCAGTTCGTATTCCGGTTCCGCCTCACGCGCCGTGTCGGTCACCACGTCAGTCTGCCCCATGGCGATGCCGACCGCGAACGCGGTCGAGGTTTCCTATCCGTCGAGTCGGGTCTGTGAGAATGTCGCCGTGATTGTTGTCGTCGGAGAAGCGCTCGTTGACCTCGTGATCGATCCGGACGGCACGGTGACTGCCAAGCTCGGTGGGGCACCGTTCAATACGGCGCGAGCCTGCGGTCGGCTGGGCGCGCCGGTGGCATTTGTTGGGGCGATCTCCGACGACCGGTTCGGGACGATGCTCGCCGCTCAACTCGTGGCCGACAAGGTGTCGATCGAGTTCGTACCACGGGTCACGATGCCGACCATGCTGGCGGCCGCCGAACTCGACGAGCGTGGAACCGCCAGCTACCGGTTCTACATCGAGGGAACCTCGTCGCCGGCGTTGAGCGAGGTCCCCGCAGTTTCGCCGACGGTGCTGTTCACTGGGGGCCTCGGCCTGGTGTTGCGACCGATGGCTGACACGGTCGAAGTGATGGTCGCCAACGCCGCTGATGATTGCGTCGTGATGGTCGATGTCAACTGTCGCCCATTGGTCATTGCGGATCGCGACGCCTACGTGGCCCGCGTGCACCGCGTGTTGTCCGGTGCCGATCTGGTGAAGGTCAGTGACGAAGATCTTGCCTATCTCGCCCCGGGGGTCGAGCACATGGCTGCGGCGCGGGCACTGCTTGACCTTGGTCCGCGGGCGATTCTGCTTACTGCCGGAGGCGACGCGGTCCACGTGTTGACCGCCGATGGCGATGCGTCTGTGCCGGTACAACGGGTCGAAGTGGTTGACACGATCGGTGCCGGTGACTCGTTCGGTGCCGGTTTCTTGTGCTGGTGGTTGGAGTCCGGCAACTCGGTTGACGATCTTGGATCGCTCGAACACCTCGTGCCCGCTATCCGCGCCGCCACTGCCGTGGCAGGCATCGTGTGCGGCCGTCGGGGTGCGGATCCTCCCTGGCGGAACGAACTCCCAGCCACCTGGTCGCCGTAAGCCTCCGCTCCTTACGACGTGACGGTCAGGCAGATTGTGCCTGGCGGCCGACTGGGATGAACAAGTCGGTGCGACCTCTGGCGTGCTCAACGACGAGGCACCCCAGTTGCTCACCAACGCGGCGTGCTGCGCGACTGCGGCGGGTAGATCGCAGCACGATCCGGCCGTAGTGCAGATCGGCGGCGCGTTCGGTGGCTGCCCGGCCGAGCATCGTGCCGATCCCGATACCTCTCCGATTCTCCGACACAGCGATCAAGAGTTCGCCTGCGCCGTCGACACGCGCCAAGCCGAGGATTCGATCACACTCGATCGCTGCTACGCGGAACCCACCGCGCCCTTCGAGCCCGGCGATCAGCGACGGGAACGGTTTCGGATTTGTTGACGCTGATGGTCCGAAGAATCGGCGCTCGGCGCGGAGTTCAGCCAGAAACTGCGCAATGTGTCGGTCGAACGTCGGATGGTCGGCGGCAACGATGCGGATTTCCGATGTCAGGTTCATGTGGTTATCGTGCCCGATCAACATGACAGCCGGGGATACACCAGATGACGAGCTGGTTTCCAATCCGGTCGGGAGTCACACCAGGTAATGGCGGACGGCGAGTCGTTCGGCGCTGTCGTCGCCGGGGACAGGGAGCTGGCAGGCGACGCGCAGGCCTGGCCATTCGACGGGGGCAAGTTGTTGATATTCGAACGTGAGCGTGCCGGCTGCCGGATGCCGGAATCGCCGCAGGCGGGTTTCAAAATGCGAGACGTCATGTTCAGGCCACCAGCGGGCGAACTCGTCGCTCTCGGCCGCCAGCTTGCCGATCAGCTCGGCGAACTCGGCATCACCACGTAGTGCCGTCGTGGCTGCCCTGAACTCGGCAAGCGTCTGGCGGGCATGTATATCCCAGTCGACGATCAGTTGGCGTGTGAACGGATCGGCGAACAGCACCCACAACAGGTTGCGTTCGATCCCTTCCAGTTCAACGATCCGCGGATACAGGCGAGCCTGGGCGCTGTTCCAGGCAAGGAACTCCCACCGTGGACCGAGCACATACGCCGGTGCAGGCTCCATCGAGTTGATCAGCCGCACGAGGGCACTCGGTGCCTCCTGAGGGGCGGCAACAGGCGACGTCGTCGGTTGGGCGAGCGCCAGGAGATGGTCGATCCCCGCCTCGTCGAGCTTGAGTGCCCGACCGATCGCTGAGAGCACGTCGTCGGAGGCGTTGATCCGGCGGCCCTGTTCGAGCCACGTGTACCAGGTGATCGACACACCGGCAAGCATCGCAACCTCTTCGCGTCGCAAGCCAGGTGTCCGTCGTCGACCTGCTCCTCGCGGCAACCCGACGTGTTCGGGCATGACCGCGTCGCGTCGAGCACGCAGGAACTCGGCGAGCTCGGCGCGGTAGTCCATCGTGACCAGTCGAGCACAAATCACGTCGGGGAACCAGGTGGGATCGCCACCTGCGTTCAACTCCACCAACTGCGGGCCTGCGTCACGGGCCAATGTACGGGCGGCAGGGCTGACCGTGTTCGACGGCCGCCGCCGATGAGGGTCAGTGTCGAGCGTCACGGGCCAATGTACGGGCGGCAGGGCTGACCTCGGAGCGCCCCGCATTCGGGATAGACGCCAGGGACCGGCACGCCATCCACGACAGGAAGCACGAGTTGTGAGGGTGACAGGTCGGTGTGGGCGATCGTGACCTGCTCGCCACCGGCAATCGTCTCGAATTCCCACACGGCCCGGTTCCCGCCTGGGGCATCGATGATCAGGCGGATCCGTGATCCCGCCCGAAATGCGTGAGCGAAGGGGAAAAGTTCGACCCTGACCAGCTCGGGAGCGCCATTCCGCAACGGTGTCGCGTCAGACTCGGTGTGGGTGTGAACCGGCCTGGTCGACGTCGACGCGCCGTCGTCGAGCGCTCGCTGGGATGCCCGCAGCCAACCACTCTGGACGTACATCTCTTGGCCGTCGGGGCGTACTTCGGTGAGCGTCACTTCAAGGTCGGTGTCGCCGAGATTCGAGGTGATCCACAGGTCGACCGACCCTGACCCGACGACGACAGTGTCGGCGGTCAGTGGAACGGTGGCGAATGCCGCGTATGTGCCGGGCCCGCCCTCCTGCCACTCGTAGTTGACGCCGACCGTCCAGAGCTCGGACGACGAGCCTTTATAGAAGGTGGGTGGAATCGCGTCGGGCAGCGCCAGGTACGCCGTTTCTCCACCTGCTCGCGGGGGCTCGTCGTTGAGGGCTCCGCCGACGCCGAGAAACCACGTCGTCGGTCGCGCCTCCGGAACGGGCCAAGCCGCGAATTCGGCCTGCCACCGCGGCATCGGGGCCCGCGCCGGGAATCCGTCGGCGGCGCCCTCCTCGAACAACACCCGAATAGGTGCCTCGTTCTCGAACTCTGCCAACGCATCGGCATGGGTCATGCCGGCGAATCGATCTTGATCGGGCAGGGCGATATCGGACGTGCCGTACAGGGCATGGCTGAGTTGGGTCGCGACGGTACGAGCGTCAGCCAGCGACGGCGTCCGCTTGGCAACGTACAGATCGAGGAACTCGACGAACCGAGGGAACACAGCCGGACCGAGCGACTCGGTGTGGAGTCCATTCATCAACGTCGCGTAAAGATGTTCGGTGCTCGTGAACTTGTCGAGCATCGTCGGAAAGCGCCCGCCGGTCTGCTCGTCTTGCCACGCACCGGCGATGAACGTTGGGACGGTGATCTGGTCGACGAAGAGCCGCGGCGCGATTTCGGAGCCTGGCTCGTCGGACCAGAACGGGTTGGCCCGGACCTCCGCTAACAGATCTGGGTTCTGCAGACGAAGGTCCTGATTTGCATCGCATGTCTCGTCGCCACGGGCGATCGTATTCGCTGCCCATTGCTGACCCTCCGGCCGTGCCTCGGCGGCACGCTCCTCGGTCCACCTCAGGGCGAAACCGGTGTTCAGCAGACCTCCCGGATACAGGGTCGCTTGGTAGCTGTCGTCGAGCACGCTGAATGGTGTGATCGCCACAAGATTCGGCGGACGGGTTTGAGCAACGAACAACTGGCTGATCCCTGAGTACGAGACGCCAACCATCCCGACTTCGTTGTCGAGCACCCAGGGTTGGGCGGCAATCGCCTCGACGGCGTCGTAGCCATCGAGGCTTTGGGCGTACTCGAAGTATCGGAACGAGCCGCCGCTGCAGCCGGTGCCTCGGATGTTGACGCCGACGTAGGCGTATCCGAGCGCCACGAAGATGTCAGGAAAACCTTCGGAGTCAGGGTTGCTCGGCGAGTAACCGGAGTACTCAACAACGGTCGGATATGGCCCGTCCTCTACCGGTCCTGGGAGCCACACGCTGGCCGACAGCGTCGTGCCATCGCGCGTGGTGATGTATCCAAGTCGATCCGTGGGCAACCGTTGTTCGTCGTAGAAACTCTGTTCTGGGTGGGAGTTGCGGTCGAGTGTGGTGATCGCCTCCGAAACGAACGAGCCGTCGCCGACCGTGAGCGTGGCTCCACCCGGCAACCGCCTAAAGACGAGAGCACCCTCGGTATCGGTCGTTCCGCGAGCGAGTTCGGTGTCGGTTTGATCGTAGACGGCGAGCGTGAGATTCGGTTCGGCCTCAGCGACGGTCAACTGTTCGGTCCCAGGCGTCACGACGAACGGTGGCTTCGGCCCCAACGTAGGTGTGGTCATAGTTGTGGTCGTCGGCTGAGGTGCCTCGCCGACGATCGACGGGCTTGGTGTCGTGGCATCAACCGGCTCTGTAGCGGTCGTCGCGGACGCAACAGTCACGTTCGATGAGACGTCATCGCGATCCCCCGAGCATCCGGCGAGTACGAGTACGAGACAGATACCAGTGGCAACCCCTGGACGACGCATGGCGTCATTGTGTCGCCCGAGTACGGTGAGCGGGTGGCTGGACTCCAAACGCTGCTCGCCGATCTCGAGATATTGGTCAATATCGAGTCACCGTCTCGTGACGTCGATGCGCTGACCCGCTCTGGTGAGACGTTGGCAGCGTTGATCGGTGAACGCACGGGACGCCCTGCGCAGTTGGTCGAGGGTGCCAATGGGCCGCATGTGCATTGGTCGGGCGGCGGTGAGCCGAAAGTGCTGATCCTCGGTCATCACGACACCGTGTTTCCGATCGGCTCGCTGGCGGTGCGCCCGTTTCGTGTTGTTGATGGCCGGGCGTCAGGGCCTGGTGTGTTCGACATGAAGGCCGGCATCGTGCAAGCAATCCACGCCGTCGTCGCCCTCGAAGATCGATCAGGCGTCGAGATGTTGTTCACCGCCGACGAAGAGGTCGGTGCCGACACTTCACGGGAACTGCTGGAGGCGCGGGCGCTCGCCTGTGGTGCCGTGCTCGTGCTCGAGCCGAGCTTTGATGGTGGGGCGCTGAAGATCGGGCGGAAAGGCACGGGCACGTTCGAAGTCATCGTGCACGGGCGCGCTGCACACGCCGGCCTTGAACCCGAGAAAGGGATCAATGCGCTGGTCGAGGCCGCACATCAGGTACTGATGATCAGCGAGTTCGGCGATCCGTCCCTCGGGACGACGGTAACGCCAACCGTCGCTCGTGTTGGTACGGCCGACAACGTCGTGCCCGCCGGGGCGCGGGTAGTCATCGACGTCAGAGTGACGAACGCCGACGAGAAGGCTCGGATCGAAGGGTTGATGTACGGGCTGACACCTGCGATCAAGGGCACCGTGATCGAGGTGCGCGGTTCGATCAGCAGACCACCGATGCCTGAATCAGCGTCAGCGACCTTGTTCCCGCTCGCTCAGCATGTTGACCCGACGATCAGCGGGGTCGCTGTCGGCGGGGGCAGCGACGGCAACTTCACGGCCGCCCTCGGCGTGCCGACGCTCGACGGACTCGGGGCCGTCGGTGGTGGCGCACATGCCGATCATGAGTTCGTATTGATCGACACGATGCCCGCCAGGGTCACCCTACTCACCGGAATTCTGGCCGGAATCCTGTCCAGGCTGATGTGACCGGGACTCGCCGGCAGATCGCTCAGGAGTCGGGATGACTCCCGCGATTCGTGACGACTTGGCCGAGGCGCATCGGTTGGCGTGGGCGCATCTCGCCTCGCCGGGCAGTTGGTGGACTGGGGCGGAGCGGATCGAACTGGCCGCGACCGCCGTGGCGGCGATCGCTGATCCGAGGAGCTTGAATGCCGGCGGCACGGCTCGACCAATCGACAGCAGCGATCGAAATCATGCAAGTCGCCACGCTCCTTAGCCGCCGCTGACGAGGTGCGGGCGGGCGGGGTCACTCGCTGGTCGGGTCGAGTTCGAGCATGCCGCCGCTACCGGGACCGAGGGTGCCGACGCTTCGGTAGACGGCGAGTTTGGCTCGGCTGTCGTCGATGTCGAGGTTACGCATCGTGAGCTGGCCGATTCGGTCGAGCGGTCCGAAGGCGGCGTCGTCGACGCGTTCCATCGACAACCGGTCGGGCTCGTACGTGAGGTTCGGGCCAGTCGTATCGAGGATCGAGTAGTCGTCGCCGCGACGCAGTCTCAATTTGACCTCGCCGGTTACAGCCGAACCGACCCAGCGCATCAATGGCTCGCGCAACATCAGGCTCTGTGGGTCGAACCATCGGCCCTCATACAGCAACCGACCGAGCCGGCGGCCCATTGTCATGTAGTTCTCGATCGTGTTCTCGTTGTGGATACCTGTCAGCAGCCGTTCGTAGGCGACATGCAGCAACGCCAGCGCCGGACCCTCGTAAATCCCACGCGACTTGGCCTCGATGATCCGGTTCTCGATCTGATCACTCATCCCGAGACCGTGTCGGCCACCGATCGCGTTGGCCTCGGTCACGAGGTCGACCTGTGACTCGAACGTGTGACCGTTGATCGCGACCGGCCATCCCTCGTCGAACCGAATCGTCACATCTTCGGTGTCGATCGCGACTGTCGGGTCCCAATGGGCGACACCCATGATCGGCGTCACGATTTCGATCCCGTTCGAGAGTTGCTCGAGCAGCTTGGCTTCGTGCGTCGCTCCCCAGATGTTGGCGTCGGTCGAATACGCCTTCTCGACGGAGTCCCGGTACGGCAGACCTCGCGCCTCAAGGAACTGACTCATTCCTGTACGCCCGCCCAGTTGATCGACGAATGCGGGATCGAGCCAGGGCTTGTAGATCCGCAGCGCGGGATTGACCATCAGGCCGTAGCGGTAGAAGCGCTCGATGTCGTTCCCCTTGTAGGTCGAGCCGTCGCCCCAAATATCGACACCGTCGGCCTTCATCGCTCGCACCAGCAGCGTGCCGGTGACCGCACGTCCGAGTGGCGTCGTGTTGAAGTAGGTCTTTCCAGCAGTGCGAATGTGAAATGCACCGCATTGGAGAGCCATCAGGCCTTCTCGAACGAGTTCCGCCCGGCAATCGATCAGACGAGCTTGTTCGGCACCGTAGAGCTTGGCAGCGTCCAACACAGCGGCGAGATCCGGTTCGTCCGGCTGTCCGAGGTCGGCCGTGTACGTGTACGGAATTGCGCCGCGTTCGCGCATCCATGCCACCGCCGCCGACGTATCGAGCCCGCCGGAGAACGCAATTCCGACCCGTTCGCCTGCGGGTAACGACATCAACACCTTCGACATGGGTGTCGAACCTATCCGGTGATCTCGTTTCGGCGGTAGGTGCCGGTCAACGAGGCGACCGAAACGGCCGCCGCTGCGACCCCGACGGCGATCTCCAACGCACCGAGACGCGCCACATACCGAAGATCGACGACACCGATCGTGGCTACGGCAGCAGATCCCGCCAATCCAAGCCAACCCAACCATTTTGCATTGTTGATCGTGGCTAACACGATGAGTACAGGAACCGCGAATGGGCTGAGTTGGACGAACCGAGGTTGCGGTTTGCCGCGAGGGCCGAGCCACCACGTCATCAGTCCGAGTTGCTCGCTGGCGTTCCACACGGCGGCAAGGGCGAGGATCACGCCGACCCACGTGAATCCGGTCGCGATTCGCCAACCGGTGGTCAGTTCGCCAGCCTCTGGCGGGCGCGCCGGCGAAGCTTCGGTTGACTGGATTGCTGGTGCCGGGATCGCTTCGAACGGTGGGGGTGGCAGGTCCGACACAGGCATGACTCTACGTCCGCCGTCCGCCGAGTCGGACCCTCGGCTACCCTCGGATTCGATGGCGGCCCTCCAGCGTTCCACAGAGATATTCGAGAAACTCTCCGTCTTCTATCCGATGTGGAACGAAGAGGACTACATCGAGCGGGCGTTGGCGTTCGGTGGTCGCGCCTGCGAAGACCTGATCGCGTCTGGCGACATCAAGGATTACGAGTTGATCGTCGTCGATGACAAGTCGACCGATCGCACCGGTGAGATCGCCGATCGGCTAGCCGCCGCCGACCAACACATTCGCGTGATCCATCACGACAGGAACCGTAAGCTTGGCGGTTCGATGAAGACCGGGTTTGCAGCAGCAACCGGCGACCTCGTGCTCTACACCGATGCCGACCTCCCCTTCGACATGGCTGAGTTACCTCGAGCAGTTCGTCTGCTCCGTGAATACGAGGTCGACATCATCAGCGCCTACCGGTTCGACCGAACCGGCGAAGGCACGCTGCGAGCGATGTACACCTGGGTCTACAACGGACTGATCAAGTCGCTCTTCGGGGTCAAGGTGCGTGACATCAACTTCGCCTTCAAGCTCTGTCGTCGACGGATCTTCGAACATGTCGAACTCAAGAGTGAGGGGTCGTTCATCGATGCCGAGTTGGTAATTCGGGCGACCCGACTCGGCTACGAGATCATGCAGATGGGTGTCGATTACTTCCCGCGCACCCGAGGTGAGTCGACGCTCAGTTCGCCCGGCGTGATCATGACGATCGTGAAAGAGATGTTGTCATTGCGCTCCGATCTCGAAGGGATCGAAAGAGTCCGTTGACTTTTCAGTCGATAACGCTGATTTTGACCCGAATCTGTTGGCAGATTCGTCACAGTTGAACGACCCGCGATGATGCTGCCCGGTTCCGCTTGTAACGTGCAAGCCACCCTTGTGACCCTGCTGTCAACCCCACCGCCTCCCTGTGAACACTCGAAACCGCTCCCAAAACAACGCTGCGCGCTGGCTGCCCGTCGGTGCCGCTGGTGGCTTGCTGCTGGCCGTGATCGTGGCCGGCGTGATCAGTGGCAGCAACGGAGGCGACGATCCCGCAGTCGGGAGCTCGCCAACTGGCTCGATCGGATCCAGCCTCGTCAACACCGGCCCGGTCACGACAGCGACGTACGACGGAGTCGAGACCGTCCCGACGACGGCTCCGATCGTCAAGGTTCCGCTCGAGCGCACGTTGAGCGAAGGAATGGCTGGTGATTCTGTTCTCCGGGTGCAGCAACGACTCAAGGAACTGGCGTTTGACCCTGGTCCGATCGACGGCATTTTCGGATTGATGACGAAACAGTCCGTTTGGGCGTTCGAGACATTGGTGATGGGCGTGACGCAGGCCGAATCAAACGGTCAGGTGACACCGGCGATGTGGGATCGGATGCAAGACCCGATCCAGGTCAAGCCTCGTCGGCCGACCAATGGCACCGCCAATCACACCGAGGTGTATTTGCCTGAGCAGGCGTTGGTCGTGTTCCACGCCGACGTGCCGGTGTTGGTGACCCACATCTCGTCGGGTCAGTTGGATGAGAACGGGGAGCCGAGACGCTACTTCGAGGACGCCACGTACGACACCGACGGGCAGGGTAACGAACTTGCAGAACCGGTCACCAAAGCGATTACGGCGCTCGCCAAGACGCCCGGCGGTATTTTCACGATCGACCGCATGGTCACGGGCAAGCGGACGAGCCCGCTCGGGGGCATGTACGACCCTGTGTACTTCAACTACGGCATCGCGATTCATGGGGCGCTCGGCGTACCGAACTACCCCGACTCGCATGGTTGTGTCAGAATTCCGCTCCACATCTCTTCGTACTTCCAGACCCTCGTGAAGGTCGATGAGCGAATCTTCGTGTGGAACGGCAAGAAGGAGCCGGAGGATCAGACGAAGAGCGATCGTCTGCCATCTTTCGATGCGCCTGACCCAAACGCGACAACGACAACCACAACGACAACAACGACGACCACGACTACGATTGCTCCCGTCGTCACTCAAGCTCCGACGACGACAACGCCTGTCACGACGACGGTGTCAGGGACCACCACGGTGCCGGTCACGACAACCACCACTTCGACGACAGTCGTTCCGGTCGACGAACTCTGATCGGGTGACCTAGCCGGGGATCCGGGCGTTGCAGGCGTCGAGACCGCCGAGCACGCCGGTACGGAAGCTTTCGATCTTCTCGAACGGGCTCCCGACGATGTTGTCGCTGGCACCTGGATCGCCGACGAGTACCGCCATCTGGATCGCCTCGTCGAGGTCCCCAGGCGAACTGGTGATTCCGGTTGTGGTGCGCGCTGGCCTCCCACTCGAATCGGGCGTGATGTCGCGCACCCACGCACCCGTGAAGCAGTCGTTCATCAGAGCGCGCGCTTCGCCGGTGAGTGGGCTCTCGATCTGTTCTTGAGCCCGCTCCGCCCATGCGATCCCGTAGAAGTATCCGAGGGTGAAGTCACCAAAGTCCGTGTACAGGCTCAGCACGTCCGGTTCGTCGTAGGCGACGACGTCCCGGGAGGAACAGAGCAGAACGTCTGCACCCAACTGGAGCGGTTCGTCGCAAGGCACCGAGGTGATCTCGTCGACGGCGTTCGGTGTCAAGGTTGGGAACTCGGTGCCCAGGGACGTTTTCCAGAAGTCGTTGATGTCTTCCGCCAGGAATGTCGGCGCTGGAATGCAGTCCGGATCCGGGTCGTCGCTGCAGTCGTAAGATGCATTCCCTCCTCGACCGACGTCGTCCAAACTCCAGAACTGGTTGGGCATCAGGGTCAACGGAGCATCAAGCAGTTCGGCACAGCGGGTTGGGCCGGAGACAAAACCCTCCTGGAACGCACCGACGCGATCGAAGGCTGAGCCATGGCCGCCGGCGACGAACTGATCAGTGCCGACCGGGTCTCGAACGCTGAGCATGGCGATCAGTCCGGCGCGGATATCGGCGTCGCCGAGCCGCAGCATCGGCGACTCGCCGCCGTACGCCTGGCCGGTCCAGGCACCGGCGAAGCAATCTGCCTGCTGTTCGGTGTAGATCGTTGCCAGCAGTTGGTCGAGGGCACCGATCCGCTGCTGAATCGCGTGTCCGTACTCGTGAGCCAGCACGATACCCATCACGGCTGGACCGAACTCGTCGGTCAGCGCCTTGAGCAGACTGTCGTCGCCGTCGTCGTAGATCATGAAGTCGCCGATCTCGCAATAGAAGGCGGCGTACTGAGCCAGGTCCTGATACCGCGTTCTACTCTCACCACATCCGGGAAGATCGCTGGTTCGTTCCGGATATCCGGCGAAGATGCCGCCCTCGAGCGGGACGAACGGCTCGCCGTACACATCCGGATAGGACTCAGACCACCAGCGTTCGATGTCAGACAGAGCAACCGCAACAAAGGCGTCGTAGTCGCGATCCGACTTTTCGTCGCCGACATCGACCACGTCACCAATCGGCACGTCGATCAGCAACTCAGGCTCGGAAAGGGGAGGCAACGCCGGCTCGGTGATTTCAGGCGGTGACGTGATTGGCACCGTCGATTCTGGCTCGGTGATCTCCGGCGATTGCGTGTCGGATGGCCCTTGAGCTGCCACGTCGCCGTTGGAGACCTCACCGGGGGTGCGATTCGCCTCGACCGTGATCACTTCAGCGTCGAACCCGCAGCCGGCAAGTAGCCCGACGAACGCAACGACCGAGGCAACGAAGCGACGTCTCATCGCCATCAGTCGATCTGCTGGCTCATCTCGATGATCTCGCCGCGTTGTGCGCCCACCATCGAAGCCGCCATTAGGCGCACTTCGTCGTTCTCGGCGTGCTCAGCTGCGAACTCTGCCATCTCGATACCCGCCGTGTGGTGCGTGGTCATCAATTTGACGAACAGTTGGTCGGCGTCACGGCCAGAGGATTGGCCGAGTTGGTCGAGCTCAGACTGACTCGCCATGCCAGGCATCTGTCCGACCTGCGAGGCGTGGCCCATCCAGGTCATTGCCGTTTCACCTTCGTTCGCTTCGGATTCCCCAAAGCTTCTGAGCAACTGAATCATGCGCCCAACTTCCAGGCTCTGGCCTTGCACGATCGCCCGGGCGACGCTGTCGAGGCCTGGGTTGGTGTCAGGAAGCCCACGGAAAATGAACCCCATCACGATCGCCTGCTCGTGATGCTCACGCATGTCTTGCAGGAAGCCGGTGTCGACCTCGTTGTGACGGATCCGCGAGCCGCTATCGCCGACCATCCAACCGATCATCGCCGCCAGAATCGCCACGGTGACGACGATCGTGAGAATGTTGACTGGGTGTTGCCACCATGGCAACACGATTTCGACCTCATCGTGATCACCGATCTCGCCACCGTCACTGGCGCTTGTGCTTGCGCGTGCAGCGCGAGCCTCCAACTCCACCAGCTGGTCGAGCGACAAGTCGGCCAGCTCGTCAGGCGATGTATCCATACGCTCAGTCTGCCAGCCCTTGGCGGCGACCACTCGTCGCCGCCAAGGCACTGTCCGGATCAACCGCCGATCGACATGCACTCCAGCATTGCGGCCTGCAACTCTGGCGCGTTGCCGGTAGCGAGCTGCTCGGGGTCGGCGTCCTCGATCGCGTTCTTGAAGCATTCGGTGTCGAGGCCTTCTGTGGTTCCGATCTCCTCGAGCATCTGATCGACAATCGCATCGGCACCACCGCAGCCCGTCATCATCTGGGTCGCGAGAGTGATGGCCTCAGGGCTGACGTCGTCGTCGTCATTCAAAATCTTGGCGACGTCTTCGTCGCTGAGTTGGTCGGCGAGCGCTGTGACGCATGCCTTGTCCATCTCGAACCCTTCCTCGTTGCCGGCGTCGATCGCCTGATCGACGAGTTCAGAGCGGTCGCCGCCGCCTCCACCTCCGCAAGCTGAAAGCATGAGAGTCGCTGCGGCAAGCCCGCTGATGATGTGAATACGCATGATGAGGTTCCTTTCCCGCTGATGTGAACCTGCCTACACTTACACACGGACACGAGTCGATTCAGAGATTTCCTGGTCGTTGTCGCAACGCGTCGACGGTGACGAGCACGAGTGCTGTCCACACGAGCGCGAATCCGATCACCCGATTCGGTGGCAGGTCCTCGTGAAACGCCAGCCAGCCAAGCAGGAAGTTGATGATCGGAACCAGGTAATTCGTCGGCCCGAGCAGCGTGAACGGCACACGTTGGGCGGCGTACGCGAACAGCAGCAGCGGCACGGCAGTGATCACACCAGTTCCGAGCAGGAAGGCCCACTCGCCGGCGCTCGCCGTCGCCGGAATGCCTTCGTCGCGGAACCAGCCGATCGTTACCAATCCGATCGCCGGAATGATCAGCACGAGCAACTCGCTCGTCAAACTTTCAACCGCCTCCAACGGTACGCGCCGTTTGGTCCAGCCGTACAAGACCCAGCTGACGGCGAGCAGCACGGCGACCCAGGGCAGCCGCCCGTACGAGGCCGTCAGCACGACAACGGCCACAACCGCCAGCACGATCGACAGCTGCTTGACGCGAGTCAATTGCTCGCCGAACACGAACACCCCGAGCGCCATCGTGCCGAGCGGGGCAAGAAAGTATCCGAGGGCGGTTTCGATGATGTGGTCGTTCACGACTGCCCAGACGTACGTCGCCCAGTTGACCGTGAGCAGTAGCGAGGCCAGCAGGATTCGACTTGCAACACCTCGATCCCGCAACGCCTCGACGATCGGCCCCCATCGCCCCGAGACTGTGACGACGACGGCCATCAGAACCGATGCTGACGTGATCCGCCAGCCGACGAGTTCGATCGCGTCGAGGCCACGCAGATGCCGCCAGTACAGCGTGAGCAGACCCCAGAGCGTGTATGCCAGCAAGGCCGCTTCGAGACCGCGGTTCTGCTTGGCATCCATCGTCGCAGCACGCTACGGGGCAAAGCTGGGCTGATGGACATCCGCGTGACAGATGACCCAGCCGAGGCGGCCGCGGCATGGATCGCGCGGCGACTCGCAGATGCCGTTCGCCGACGTGGTGTGGCGTCGCTCGCGTTGAGTGGGGGGAGCACGGCTCCGCCGATGATTGCAGCGCTGATCGCGTCGGACCTTCCGTGGAACTCGATCGCCGTCTGGCAGGTCGATGAACGAGTTGCGCCTGATCGCCACCATGCGCGCAACGCCAACCAACTCGCCGACCTGCCTTGCCGCGTGCACCTGATGCCGGTTATGGCGAGCGACCTACGAGCTGCCGCCCGGCGATACGCCTCATCGCTTCCCGCACGCCTCGACGTCGTCCATCTCGGGCTGGGCAACGACGGACACACCGCCTCGTGGCCTCCCGGCGACTCAGCCGCGATCGCTTCGCAACGACCTGTGGAGTTGGTCGAACCGTTCAACGGATGGCGTCGGATGACGTTGACTCGGCGGGTTGTGAACGGTGCCCGAAGCCGGCTGTTTCTCGTGGCGGGAAGTTCGAAACGGCCGATCGTCGAGCGATGGTTGCTTGCCGACACGTCGTTGCCCGCCACGAATGTGA
The DNA here is from genome assembly GCA_031390905.1 of Ilumatobacteraceae bacterium. Taxonomy (GTDB): domain Bacteria; phylum Actinomycetota; class Acidimicrobiia; order Acidimicrobiales; family Ilumatobacteraceae; genus Ilumatobacter. The sequence continues at coordinate 24,491 of JANMTV010000010.1, forward strand.
GTCGCACCGCAACGATCGCATTTCTGGACGCCTCGGCGGCTCCTTCAGTGAGGCTCCATCGCACTGACTAACGTCGCATCTCGATGAGTTCCAATTTTGTTCGTGACCTCCTAGTCCATGGCTCGCTCGCCGAACTGTTTGCCGAAGACCCGGGGCGCGCCGATCGCTATGTCGTCGAAGCGGGCGACCTTCGGATCGACTTTTCGAAGCACCCGATCGACGATGCCCTGCTGCACGCACTCATCGATCACACGGTGTCGGCCGGTGTGTTGGCGCGACGTGACGAGATGTTTGCCGGGGCTCGGATCAATGTCACCGAAGACCGACCGGTGCTCCACACAGCGCTGCGAGCGCCGAAGGGTGCGATCGTCGTCGTCGACGGCGTCAACGTCGTTCCTGGTGTACATGCTGTTCTCGATCGAATGGCGGAGTTCTCCGATCGTGTCCGGGCTGACGAAACGATCACCGACATCGTCAATATCGGAATCGGTGGTTCGGATCTTGGACCGGCGATGGCGGCTCAGGCGCTGGCCTCGTTCGGTCATCCTCGGCTCCGCACACATTTCGTGTCGAATGTCGATGGTGCCGACATTCACGCCACGCTGCAGCGACTGTCGCCGGCCTCGACCCTGTTCATCGTCGCCTCCAAGACATTCGGCACGATCGAGACGCTGACCAACGCCCAGACCGCACGCGACTGGCTCGTCGCCGATCTCGGTGACGATGCCGTTGCCGACCATTTCGTCGCCGTGTCGACCAACGCCGAACGGGTCAGCGAATTCGGGATCAATACCGACAACATGTTCGGATTCTGGGATTGGGTCGGCGGGCGCTATTCGGTCGGTTCGGCGATCGGTCTGTCGCTGATGATCCTGATCGGCCATGAGGCGTTCACCGAGTTTCTTGCCGGATTGCGCACGATCGACGATCACTTTCGCACTGCTCCGCCGGCGTCGAATGCCCCGATCATTTTGGCGATGATCGGAATCCTGCACAGCAACTTGCTCGGGTGCGACACGAAGGCGGTGCTGCCGTACGCCCAGGAACTCTCACGATTCGCGGCGTATCTCCAGCAGCTCGATATGGAGTCGAACGGTAAACGGGTCAGGCTCGACGGCAGCCCTGTGGTTGGCAATACCGGACCGATCGTTTGGGGTGAGCCCGGCACCAACGGTCAGCACGCGTTCTATCAGTTGCTCCACCAGGGCACGCGGGTCGTGCCGGTCGATTTCATCGGCTTCGGCACGCCGAATCATCCATATCGCAACCACCACGATCTACTGATGTCGAACCTGTTCGCCCAAGCCGAGGCGCTGGCGTTCGGGCGCACCAACGAGTCTGAGCTGCACCGGCACTTTCCCGGAAACCGTTCCAGCACGATGATCTTGGCTGACCGGTTGACGCCGTCGGTGCTGGGTCAGCTGATCGCGCTCTACGAGCACATCGTGTTCGTGCAAGGGGCCGTGTGGGGAGTCAACAGTTTCGATCAGTGGGGCGTCGAGCTCGGGAAGGAACTGGCCAACCGAATCACGCCGGAGTTGACCGACGAACCGTCGCCCGAGTTGCACGATTCCTCGACCAACGCCTCGATCAACTGGTATCGCGCCCGCCGCGGCTAATCCGACAGCGGATGGTGTGTGGAGCTAGCGGCGGCGAGCCGGGTGTGCGGGTGAGGGCATCTCATCGACCCGTCGCAGGACCATGATCGATCGGCTGGTGATCGACGTCTCCGATTCGGCGTCGAAGAACCGTGACGGTTGGTCGGGTGTGCCCGCTTCAGGGTTGGCGCTGTCGAGGTCGACGACCCAGCGTGCCCCCCACCGGGCTAACGGCATCGTCCAATCAAGGTCGTACTCGCTTGCGTTGAACAGCACGAGGAATGAATCGTCGACGATCCGTTCGCCGTATGGATCGGTTGCCTGAATCGTCTCGCCATTGATGAAAACGCCGACCGCTTTGGCATGCCCTGTCTCCCAATCGTCGTCGCTCATCCCGCCTCCGTCAGGGCGGAACCATTCAACATCTTCGATCCCGCGAATGTTGCGGCTTTGGAACCAACGCCGGCGTCGGAACACTGGCCGCTCGTGTCGGAACGCAATGATGCGTTGTACCCACTCGAGCAGCTCACGGTCGACGTTGTTCCAATCGTGCCACGACAACTCGTTGTCCTGGCAATATCCGTTGTTGTTGCCGAGTTGGGTGCGGCCGATCTCGTCGCCTCCCGACAGCATCGGGACGCCTTGCGACAGCATCAGCGTGGCGATCAAGTTGCGCCGCTGGCGGGCGCGAAGCTCGTTGATTGCTTCGTCGTCGGTTGGACCCTCGACCCCGTGGTTCCACGATCGGTTGTACGACTCTCCGTCGTTGTTGCCCTCGCCATTGGCCTCGTTGTGCTTCTCGTTGTACGAGACGAGATCGGTGAGCGGAAACCCGTCGTGGCAGGTCACGAAGTTGATCGACGCAGTCGGCCGACGTGTGTCCGCCTCGTACAGATCGGAGCTGCCGGTGAAGCGATACCCGAATTCTGCGAGCGTCGACGGCTCGCCCCGCCACAGGTCGCGAATTGTGTCTCGGTACTGGCCATTCCATTCTGACCAGCGAGGTGGGAAATTGCCCACCTGGTAACCACCCTCACCGACGTCCCATGGTTCGGCGATCAGTTTCACCTGGGAGATCACCGGGTCTTGCTGGATGATGTCGAAGAACGCCGACAGGCGATCGACCTCGTACAGCTCGCGGGCAAGCGCCGATGCCAAGTCGAATCGGAAGCCATCGACGTGCATCTCGAGATGCCAGTAGCGCAGGCTGTCCATGATCAGCTGCAGCACATGCGGGTGACGCATGTTCAAACTGTTGCCGGTGCCCGTGAAGTCGAGGTACTTGTCGGGCTTCCCGTCGATCAAGCGGTAGTAGGCCGGGTTGTCGATCCCACGCATCGACAATGTCGGGCCGAGATGGTTGCCTTCGGCCGTGTGGTTGTAGACGACGTCGAGGATCACCTCGATGTTGGCGGCGTGTAGCGATTTCACCATCGCCTTGAACTCTTGGGCATGACCGGTCACGGGACGTGAGCTGTATCCGTTGTGAGGTGCGAGGAAGCCGATCGAGTTGTAGCCCCAGTAGTTCCGTAACCCGAGCTGGTGTAGTCGGTGGTCGTGGATGAACTGATGTGCCGGCATCAGTTCGATCGCCGTGATTCCGAGGCTGACGAGGTGATCGATGATCACCGGATGAGCGATGCCTGAATACGTACCCCGCAGATTCTCTGGTACGCCAGGGTGGTTGATCGTGAGACCGCGGATGTGGGCTTCGTAGATCACCGTTTCGTGCAGCGGGGTACGCGGCGGGCGATCGTTGCCCCAATTGAAGAACGGATCGCTGACCACGGTGAGTGGGACGTGGGGAGCGCTGTCGTCGAGATTCGGCTTCGTTGGGTCGGCCCCGTCGTAGCCGAAGCAGGCCGGATTCCAGTCGACCTGACCGTCGATCGCCTTGGCGTAGGGGTCGATCAAGAGTTTCGAGGAGTTGCACCACAGGCCGCGCTTGGGGTCCCAAGGCCCGTGGACGCGCCATCCGTAGTGCTGACCCGGGCGCACATCGGGAAGGTAGGCGTGCCAAATGTGACCGTCGACTTCGGTCAGAGCGACGCGCACCTCGTCGCGTCGTCCTGCAGCGGTGGCGTTCCCGAGCAGGCACAACTCGACCCCCTCAGCGACCGACGAGAAGATCGAAAAGTTGGTGCCCGACCCGTCGTAGCTGGCCCCCAGCGGATACGAAGCCCCGACCCATTGACGAAGCGGTTTCGGCGAAGCCACATCAGACATACAAGACAGTCTGCCGCGAGATCAGAATGGCGAGGCGACGGGCTGTACGTAGCATGCGTGGACAGTAGCAATTTGGCGGAGTGCGACCAATCTCGGCTCCGTGCGGCAGAATCTTCGAACTATGAGCGATGTGGTCCAGACGATTGAGCGGATTGGTGTGGTCGGGTGCGGCCTGATGGGTTCAGGTATCGCCGAAGTGTGTGCTCGGGCTGGGCTCGACGTGATGGTCCGTGAGATCAGCGCAGAAGTGGCCGAGGCCGGGCGCGCCCGATTGGTCAAGTCGTTGGATCGTGGCTTGTCGGCCGGGAAGATGACCGAAGACGAGCGCGACGCAGCGGTCGATCGGCTGAGTTTCACCACGGATCTGGCCGACTTCGCCGACCGCGATCTCGTCGTCGAGGCGGTGATCGAGAACGAGAAGATGAAGGTCGAGATCTTCAAGGAGCTCGATCGCGTGGTGACGGCGGACGGGGCGATTCTCGCCAGTAACACCAGTTCGATCCCGATCATGAAACTCGGTACCGCCACGCAGCGGCCGCACCAGGTGATCGGGATCCACTTCTTCAACCCGGTGCCCGTGCTTCGGCTCGTCGAGCTGGTCACGAGTCTGATGACGAGCGACGAGACCACGACACGGTCAGCAGCGTTCGCCACCGACGTTCTGCACAAGCGAGTGATTCACAGCAAGGACCGCGCCGGATTCGTCGTCAACGCACTCTTGATCCCGTATCTGCTGTCGGCGATCCGGATGCTGGAGTCGGGGTTCGCGTCCGCAGAAGACATCGATACCGGGATGGTCGAAGGCTGCAGCCACCCGATGGGGCCGCTCCGCCTCACCGACCTGATCGGTCTCGACACGACACTGGCCGTTGCGGAGAGCTTGTACTCCGAATTCAAGGAGCCGCTGTATGCCGCGCCGCCGTTGCTGTCTCGAATGGTTGATGCCGGTCTTCTCGGTCGCAAGAGCGGCCGCGGTTTCTACGACTATTCAAGATGAACGACAGTCCCGATGAACGACAGTCCCGATGAACGACAGTCCCGATGAACGACAGTCACGATGAACGACAGTCACGATGATGGTTGATCGTTTTGAGCGCCTCACCAACTTGCTGGCGTTGCTGTTGGAGACACGGTCGCCGCTGAGTCTTGTGGAGATCTCTGGTGCGCTTGACGGTCAGTATCCCGAAGGACAGGGTGCCAAGCGGGCATCGTTCGAGCGCGACAAGTCGGCGTTGCGCGAGATCGGCGTACCGATCGAGCAGGAGATCGTGCCGAGCGGCCTCTACGCCGGTCAGACCCGATACTGGATCGACCGCAAGCGCTACGAGATGCACGATCTGCAGTTGGACGACGACGAGACGCGTGCGCTCCAGGTGGCGATGGCGGCGACCCGACCCGGTTCGGCGATCGGCCAGGAAGCACTCTGGAAGCTAGGGGCCGGCCTGCTCGATCGCAGCGCCCCTGTCACAGCGATCGTTCCCGATCTGGCAGGACTCCCCGTGTTGCGCGAGGGCGTCGCCAGTCGGACCTCCGTGGCATTCAGCTATCGGTCTGTTGACCGCATCGTCGACCCATGGGGTCTGCTGCTGCGCGATGGATTCTGGTATCTCGTCGGATTCGACCACGGGCGCGGTGAGCGTCGGACGTACCGGATTGATCGCATTGAAAGCGACGTGCGACTTGAGCCGGGGTCGACGTTCGAGCGGCCCGCAAACTTTGATCCTCGTCAGGCAATTCCTGAGGATCCGAAGCTACTCGGTGCCGACGATACGGTACCGGACGCCCGCGTCTTGATTGATCGAATACGGGCCGCGGCTGCCGTCCGGGAACTCGGAGAGGACCGTGTTGTCGAGCGATGCGCTGACGGTTCGATCGTGGTCGACGTACCATGTGCGCACCTCCCGGCATTTCGTTCGTGGCTGCTCGGCTATCTCGAGCACGCCGAGGTGCTGGCACCCGATTCGGTACGACAAAGTGTCGTCGACTGGCTCGAGGCGGTGGCCACGTGACCCCGAATCCTCGAGCCGGCCCTCGCCCCGCAGAGGAACGCCTGCGGCGGCTGCTCGTTATGCTCCCGTGGCTGATGGAGCGCGGCGAGGTGTCGGTCGCCGAAGCGGCCGAGCGGTTCAATCTGTCGGAAGTCGAGATCGTTCGGGATCTGGAGCTCGTTGCGATGTGCGGGCTACCGCCGTTTGTCGATGAACTGATCGACGTGTTCATCGACGAGGGGATGATTTGGGTTGGCGTCCCACGGCTGTTCACGCGCCCTCTTCGACTCAACTCGGTCGAGGCGTTCGAACTGCTCGCCGCCGGTCGGGCGGCAATGGAACTGCCGGGGGCCGACGAGCTTGGCCCGCTCGGACGCGGCCTGGCCAAGCTGGCTACGGCGCTCGGAGAGGATGACACGTCGGGTGTTCGTATCGATCTTGACCGGCCACCTCTGCTCGATCAACTCGCCGACGCCGCCGTCAGGCATGCCCAATTGCGGATCGACTACTGGAGCGCGTCACGCGATGAAGTGACGACACGCCTGATCGTGCCACGTCAGGTCTTTGCCGATCGCGGCGAGTGGTACGCCTCTGCGGATGACGATCGATCTGGCGAGTTGCGAACGTTTCGAGTCGATCGAATCGAGTCGCTGCAACCGACCGGCCACATTGTCGAACCAACCGATCGAGAACTGCCGGCACCGGGCTCCTGGTTCGACGACGGCTCGGTTCCGAGAGCCGTGCTTCGGTTGGCACCGTCGGCGCGTTGGGTGATCGAACGATTCCCTGTTGACAGCGTCAGCGATGCGGACGGAACGGGTTGGGTGACGGTCACGCTGCCCGTGGCGAGCATGCAATGGCTGGCTCGAACGTTGGTGCGGCTCGGGCCAGATGCGGAACTACTTGAACCTGCTGACTGGCGACGTCTTGGTTCGACGACGGCGGCTCGGCTCTTGGAGCGTTATCGCCGTTCGTAGAGCAGTTCGAGGTCAGCCGCACAGCTGACTCCATGGGCGTCGAGCAGGTGGGGCAGGATCTCAGCGGTCGCCAACGCGTCGTGGAGCGCGTCGTGGGGACGATCGTTGGTGACGCCGTAGCGGTCACAGACGTCGGCCAGACGATGTGAGCGTTGGCGGTCGGCGTCGAGTGATCGTGACATTCGCAACGTGCACAGTCGGGGAGCGGTCGGGAGGTCGATGCCGGCCTTGCGGGCGGCGCGCTCGATGAACGACCAGTCGAACCGAGCATTATGGGCGGTGAATATTGCACCATCGAGGCGATCAGCGAGCTCGCGAAGCACGTCGTTTCTGTCAGGTGCCGCTCGCAGGGACGCCCGGTCGAGTCCGTGCACGTGGCGCGGCCCGAGCCGCTGGAACCGCCAACGAAGCTTGACCAACGACACCCACTGATCAACGATGATTCCGTGCTCGACTGCCACGACGGCGATCTGCAGCACGCGATGTCGCTTCATCGAGAGCCCGGACGTTTCGATGTCAACGACGGCGAACCTCGGGAGCCGCGCGTCGATCGTCATACCCGCCAATTTAGGTGGCGGGTATGACAGAGTTCGATTGGGCGGCGTGCTCGTCTCGTTACAGGAGTTCGGCGGCGAGGCTGGCGACATCGCTGCGCTCGCACGCCGTCAGCGTTACGTGGCCGAAACACTGTTGGTCAGCGAAGGCGTTCGTGAGCACGGCGAGGGCGTTGTTCGACTCACCGAGGTATGGGGCGTCGATCTGGCTGGTGTCGCCGGTGAAGATCACCTTGGTCCCCTCGCCAACCCTCGTCAGGATCGTCCGCAACGTCGTTGGTTCCAGGTTTTGGGCCTCGTCGATCACGACGATTTGGCGGTGCAGCGACCGGCCGCGGAGGAACGTGACCGACTCCAACGACAGCTGACCTCTGCTCGTTAGCTCGTCGATCAACCGTCGCGCGTCGCGGTTGTTGCCGCGTTCCGTGAGGGCAACGATTGCGTCGTAGATCGCTGACATCCAGGGGTCGAGCTTTTCATCGAGGCCGCCGGGTAGGAAACCGACATCGGCCCGACCGACCGGAATCAGGGGGCGATACACCGCGACCCGCTCGTAGCGTTGATGTTCGACGACCTGCTCAAGCGCGGCGGCGATGGCGAGGATCGTCTTGCCGGTGCCAGCCCGGCCGTCGAGGGCGACGACCGTAACGTCGGGGTCCAGCAGCAGCTCGAGCGAGAACCGCTGTTCCTTGTTGCGGGGGTGTAGGCCCCACGGCTCGGGTGCGGCATGCGGGAGCAGCACCAGTTCACCTCTGATCCGTCGCGTCAGCGCCGACTGTGAACCGGATCGCAGCACGGCGAACTCGTTCTCGATCAGAGCATTCGATCCATCGACGGCGGAGACATCGAGAGCGCCTGCGGCGTACAGGCAGTCGACCGTTTCGTAGCCGACCTCGATCACAGACCAACCGACAGGACGCGAGTCACGGCTGCGCTTCGTGAGCTGGTGCTCGGCGGCGGCGACACCAAGGTGAGCGGCCTTGATCCGCAGGGCCGCATCATTCGACAGCATCAGGGTTGGACCCTTCATCGTCTGGCCGAGCGCCGCACCGATGATCCGATTGTCGGGCACGTTTGTATCGAGCCCATGCTCGATCAAGAGGTGCTTCTGAATCCCGTTGATCTCGATCTCGACGGTGCCGTCGCCGCCGTCGCCAATTGGAACCGGCTTGGCAAGTGAGCCGCCGTGCTGAACCCGGAGGTCTTCGATCGTACGAAGTGCTGTGCGGGCGGATCGACCGACATCGTCGGGGCGGGCCTTGAGGCTATCCAGTTCTTCGATGACGGTGAGCGGAATGATCAGGGCAGCATCACCGAACGACAACAGGCAGTGCGGATCGGCAATCAACACTGACGTGTCGATCACCACTCGTGTCCTAGTGGTCGTACTTGCGAGGCACTCCTCGTCCCATTCCGTACCTGCGTCATCCTGGTTTCGCATCTGGTCGGTGGCGAGGAAATCGGTCACATGTACCCCTGACAACTCAATTTGGCCAGTGACCCCCGGTGGGTCCTGGCGGTCCCAACAGCAACGAACTAGTTGTACAAGACAACACGCTTCGATTGGTGGATGCTGAGGGTCCAATTGGATGAAGACAAGATGAACAGATGGTGTCGTCTCAGCCAGTCTGCACGTTTTGTCAGATCATTGCCGGGGAGTTGGCTGCCGACGTCGTCTGGGAGGACGGTGAAACGATTGTCTTTCTCGATCGGTCGCCGTTGTTTCGTGGTCACACGCTGGTTGTTCCGCGACGCCACGTCGTCACCTTGGCGGATCTGCATCCCGGCGAGGTCGGCCCGCTGTTCGAGTGGGTGCAGCGGATCTCGGCGGTGATGCCTGGCGCACTCAGCGTCCAAGGCACCTTCGTGGCGAACAACAACGTCGTCAGTCAGAGCGTTCCGCATCTCCACGTCCATGTCGTCCCTCGCATCAAGGGCGATGGTTTGCGGGGTTTCTTTTGGCCGCGCGAGCGGTACGAAATTGGTGAGTCGGCCGAGTACGCGAGTCGTCTCCGCGAGCGACTTGCGACTTCGCTGGAGGACTGATCAGCCCCGGGCCGTTTCCAGGCAAGGGTCTCATTTTCAGATCGTTGCAAGTGCAACTAGATTTATAGTTGCATCATTGTAGTTTGATGCGTTTGATAAACACAGCCCTATGGGCCGCGAGTCGTGAGATCTGCGATTCGCTCCTATCCGCTATCAAAGGAATGTTCATGACCAAGGCAGAACTGATCGATGCCGTTGCTGACGCCGCTGGCGTCTCCAAGGCTGATGCTGAGCGAACCGTCGGCGCGTTCTTCGACACCGTCGTCTCCGTAACCAAGTCCGGTGACAAGGTTTCGTGGCCGGGTTTCGGTGCGTTCAGCACCACCAAGCGTCCGGCTCGCACCGGCCGTAACCCACAGACCGGCGCGCCGGTTGCTATCAAGGCTTCGACCGCGATGAAGTTCACGGCGAGCTCCACCCTCAAGTCCGCACTGAACTGAGAGAGAGAAACTAATGGCTGCAAAGAAGGCTCCGGCCAAGAAGGCTGCTCCGGCCAAGAAGGCTGCTCCGGCCAAGAAGTCTGCTCCGGCCTAGAAGGATGCTCCTGCCTAGAAGGATGCTGCGGCGTCGTAGGATGCTCCGGGGTGG
>JANMTV010000261.1:0-3464 GCA_031390905.1 Ilumatobacteraceae bacterium
TTTAGTCGGCAAACCATGCGGTTCACCGACAACATCCGGTATTAGCAGTCGTTTCCGACTGTTATTCCTGAGTTTAGGGCAGGTTTCTCACGTGTTACGCACCCGTTCGCCACTAGATCTTCGCTTCCCCGAAGGTCCACTGAATCTCGTTCGACTTGCATGTGTTAAGCGCGCCGCCAGCGTTCGTCCTGAGCCAGGATCAAACTCTCCAACAAAAGTCTGTCGTCAGGTTCAGCGGTTGCTTCTTCTGACGAACGACTGGTTGTCAAGTGCAGGGTCAAAGTGGAATGTCTTGACTCCTGCGATCTCTGACGATTAATTACATTTGTGTCACCGAGTGAGAACTCGGCAACGGAATTGACAGACAGATTCATCTCACGAGGCACCCCGAAAGGTGTCCCGCCCTGAAGATCTGCCCGCACTGGCGTTCTGTCTTCTCTTCCGTTTTCAAGGAGCCGAAGCTCATGGCACATCTACGCTGAACTCACGAGGAGACTCTGCGAGGCTTGGTGCCTGCGCTCTTCCGGCTGCGAAACGCTTCCGTGGAGCGGGAATCTAAGCTAGCAAGCCGAATCGCGAGGCGCAACCCCCTAGTCAAGAAAAAACCTCGATGAGGTGGTGCGACTTCTTACCGCGCTGCAGTAGAAGGTACCGGCCGTGAAGCCGGATCAGGTGGCTGAGCTGGGCATTCGCATCGAGCAATACACCGTTGCAGCGGAACCCGTTTCCGTCAAGCGTGCGACGGGCATCGCCCTTGGATTGCGCCAAGTTTGAGTGCACGAGCACCGCGATCACGTCGCCGAGATCCGTAGAAGCAATTCGCGACGACGGGACCTCACGCGCTACGGCCGCGATCGCCTGCTCAGACGCCAGCATCGGGTCGCCGCCGAACAACACATCTGCGGCCTCATCGGCGGCCCGCGCGGCGTCGACTCCGTGGACCAGTTCGGTCAGTTCTCGCGCCAGGGCACGTTGACCAACTCGTAACTCGGGCGCTTCCTGATGCTCGACAACCAGCGCGTGCACATCGACGAGCGGCTTCGTCGAGAATCGGAGCAGATATTCGACGATCGCTTCGTCGTCGACCTGGATCCAGAACTGGCGAAACTGGTACGGGCTTGTTTTGATCGGGTCAAGCCAGACAGCGCCGTCGGCAGTTTTACCGAACTTCGAACCGTCGGACTTCAGCAAGAGCGGCCATGTGACTCCGTGCGCCGGCTTACCGCTAGTACGCCGGATTAGGTCAATTCCGGCCGTGATGTTGCCCCACTGGTCCGAACCTCCCATCTGCAGCTCGACACCGTGCACCTCATGCAGGTGACGGAAATCGTTGGCTTGCAGCAGCATGTAGCTGAACTCGGTGTAGGAGATTCCGACCTCCCCGGCGATGCGGTGCTTGATCGACTCCTTGGCAAGCATGTGGTTCACCGTGATGTGCTTACCGACGTCCCGTAGGAAGTCGAGCACGCTGGTCCCGGCCGTCCAATCGGCGTTGTCGACGAGCTGAGCCTGGAACGGCCCTGGCTCAAAATCGAGGATCCGTTCCAGCTGCGACTTGATGCAGGCAACATTGTGAAGCAGATCTTCCCTGGTGAGGAGGTTGCGTTCGTCCGATTTCCCACTCGGATCACCGATCATGCCGGTTGCTCCGCCAGCTAGTGGAAACGGTCGGTGGCCAGCCATTTGAAATCGCCTGAGACCGATTTGACCCATCAGGTGACCCACGTGCAAGGAATCAGCGGTCGGATCAAAACCGACATAGACACCAATCGACCGCTCATCGAGGCGGGACCGGAGAAACTCCCGGTCAGTCGAGTCGTGGATCAAGCCACGCCCGATGAGATCGTCGATCACGTCCATACGAGTCTCGATGATGCCACGCTCGAAGCCCAAACCAAACGATCAGTTACCGACGAACGCCGTTTACGGGCCGACGCGCCAGCGCCACGGGGCATCGACCGCTTTGGTGATGCCAATTCTTGGGCCGACCAGCGGGTTGGCGGGTGGTGGGACTCCGTCGTCGAAGAGGCGTGGACCATCGCCTGCGCACAAGTCGACGCCATTGTGTTCGGCATCGATCCCGAACGCCTGACACAGCTTGGCTGGACCTCCCGCCAGATCGCGATGACCTTGCCGACGCTCACTCATCATCTCGAGTCCGGCGACGGGAGCGACCGCTCGTAGCAGCACGGCACTTCCGTTTCCTTCCCGGCCTGTGACGACGTTGGCGCAGTAGTGCATGCCGTACGTGAAATACACGTAGAGATGCCCTGGCGGGCCGAACATCACCGAGTTGCGGGAGGTCTTCCCGTTGAACGAATGACTCGCTGGATCGTCCTGACGGTAGGCCTCGACCTCGATGATCCGACCGACGCAGCCGCCAAGCATGAGCAGCTTGTTCAACAGCAACGGGGCAACCTCGGTCGCATCACGCTCGAGTAGACGTCGTGCAACTCGGCGCATCTCAACTGCCCGGTTTATGCAAGCCCAGCGCGCCGGTTGAGTTCCGCCAACTCGGACGCCAAGAGTGCTCTGAACGACTCCAATTGGTGCTCAATCGCCGCGGGTCCGGCGCCTCCGGGTGACGTGCGCATCCGGACACCAATCCCTGGCCTCACCAATGCAGCGGCATCAGGGCCGATTTCGGCTGCCGCCAATTCTCCGAGCCCGGCTTCACCGGCGAGATGCCGCCGGACCAATTGGCCGACGATCGCGTGCGCCTCTCGGAAGGGCGTGCCACCACGTACGAGGTACTCGGCGAGGTCGGTCGCCGCCATCACATCGGCATCGGCGGCGGCCTGCATCCGCTCCGGAACGAACGTCGCCGTAGCGATCATTCCTGCGAGCGCGGCAACGGCAAGGTTGACCTGATCGACCGAATCGAACAAGCCTTCCTTGTCCTCCTGGAGGTCTCGGTTGTATGCCAGCGGAAGACCCTTCAAGGTCGTCAACAGTCCAGTCAGATTGCCGATCAAACGGCCCGCTTTCCCACGAGCCAGTTCCGCGATGTCGGGATTCTTCTTGTGCGGTAGCATCGAAGACCCCGTTGCGAAGGCGTCGTCGAGGCGAGCAAATCCGAACTCCTCGGCGGTCCACAACACCCACTCTTCGCCGATCCGTGAGAGATGGATTCCGATCAACGAAAGATCGAACAACGCCTCGGCGACGAAGTCGCGGTCGCTGACCGCATCGAGCGAATTGTCAAATGGTTTGGCAAATCCGAGATCCGCTGCGTTGCCAGCCGGGTCGATCGGCAACGAGGTGCCCGCCAAGGCGCCCGCGCCGAGTGGTGACACGTCAAGACGATCGACGGTGGCTAATAGACGGTCGACGTCCCGGCCGAACGCCCATCCGTGGGCCAACAAATGATGCGCCAGGAGCACCGGCTGGGCACGTTGAAGATGGGTGTAACCCGGGAGGTACGTGCCGCCCGCTTCGGTCGCACGATTTAGCAGTACCTGCTG
>JANMTV010000035.1:0-9071 GCA_031390905.1 Ilumatobacteraceae bacterium
CTCGTCGGTCAAGTCCTGCTCGGTCCAGAATTCTTCCGGCCACGATTCCTCGGGCCACATCGGTTTCGGGGCGAGCGCGTTCGGCGGAGCTCCCGGCAACAGGTCGTTCGGCGGCGCGATCGGCTCGCCTTCGGGTGGAGGCAGTGATGGAGTGGTCTCGTCGTCTACACCCTGCACGGTAGCGAGGTCGTTCTTCCTCTCATCCCCATCGGTGCGAAATTGCTCCGATCGATTACCGTACTTTCCAACTTGACACGTGTGTCGAGTGGAGCAATCAACGGGGGCGTGATGAAATCGGCAACTGAACGGGTTTTGGAGAGCGTCGACGCGATGACGGACGCAATGGTCGGCGAGTTGCAGACCTTGATCGGTATCCCCAGCGTTAGCGGAACCGATGCCGAGAACGAGGCACAGCATCACATGGCTGCGCTGCTCACTCGAGGTGGGCTCGACGTCGACCATTGGCCAATTGACCTGCCCGAGCTGTGCGGGCGTCCAGATTTCCCCGGCATGGAGGTCGAGCGCAGCGAGGCGTGGGGCGTCGTGGGTCGTCTCCCCGGAACTGACGACGGCGCATCGCTGATGCTCAACGGCCACATCGACGTCGTCCCGGTCGGCAACCCTGATGCCTGGTCCGACGACCCCTTCGGAGGCGAGATCCGCAACGGCCAGTTGTTCGGGCGCGGCGCGTGCGACATGAAGGCAGGGCTGATCGCAGCGCACTGGGCGGTTCAGGCAATCCGTTCAGCCGACGTGCAACTTCGAGGCGATCTGATCGTGACATCAGTGCTCGGCGAGGAGGACGGCGGGCTCGGCACGTTTGCCACACTGGCGCGTGGCTGGCGAGCCGACGCCTGCGTGATTCCCGAGCCGACCGACCTCGACGTGATACCCGCCAACTCGGGGGCGCTGACGTTCAGGCTGCGGATTCACGGTCGGGCCACGCATGCCGCACGACGCACCGATGGGGTCAGCGCGATCGAAAAGTTCTGGCCGGTGTTTCGTGCGTTGGAGGATTTGGAGCAACGCCGACACGAGGTGGTCGACCCGCTCACCGCTCGATGGGCACTCGCCCACCCGATCTCGATTGGAACTGTTCGGGCGGGTGATTGGGCATCGTCGGTGCCCGACCTGTTGGTTGCCGAAGGACGCATGGGAGTTGCCATCGGTGAGCCGGTCGAGCACGCCAGGGCCGAGTTGGAGGAGGCGATCGGCGAGGCCAACGATGGAGACCCGTGGCTTCGCTCCAACCCATGCGTGGTCGAGTGGTGGGGCGGGCAGTTCGCGTCCGGACGGATCCAGGCCGACAGCGACCTCATCGATCGTGTGCGCAACGCTCACGCCGCCGTGGCCGCCGGTCGCGCGGCTGACGTCTACGGCGCGCCATACGGAAGCGACCTGCGGTTGCTGACAGGGATCGGCAGGATTCCCACCCTGCAATACGGCCCCGGCGACGCGATGCTCGCCCATAGCCCGGCCGAGTCCGTTCCCCTCGACGAGGTCGTCACGACCGCACGCTCGCTTGCCATGCTCGCCCTCGATATTTGCGGTGTCGCCAACTGATGACGCAGCCAGAGCAGTCATTCGCAACCACCGCCGCCGAGTTTCGAGAATGGGTCGCTGCACACACAGCAGAGCTGGAACCGTTTCGTCACGAGGTCGCCGAGGAACTCAACTTGGCGATCGCCAGGTTCCGCCCGTTGCAGCAGATGTTGTGGGACCACGGCTGGAACCGGTTGGGCTGGTCACCAGAAGTCGGCGGACTCGGCGGATCACCGATCCACCGGTTTGTCGTGATGGAGGAGTTGGCCGCAGCCGGCTACACCAACCCGGCGATGCTCGGCTCGGTCGAGATCATTGCCCCGATGTTGATCCGATTCGCCCCAAATCTGGCGAGGGTTCACGTCGCGCCTGCCGTGCGCGGCGACGTGGTGTGGTGCCAGGGGTTCTCCGAACCCGACGCCGGAAGCGACCTCGGCTCGTTGCACACCAGGGCGGTTCCCGATGGTGATGGTTTCCGAATCAGCGGTCAGAAGATGTGGAGCAGCAACGGTCATGTCGCCGGCTGGTGCTGCGTGTTGGCTCGCACCGGTGCCACCGACAGCGGCTATCGAGGGCTGACGATGTTCTGGGTCGACATGTCAGCACCGGGCATGCGCGTGGTACCGACCCTGTGTGAGAGCGGCCGATCGGAAACAGCCGAGCTGTTCCTCGACGATGTCTACGTTGCGGCCGACCACGTCGTCGGCGAGGTCAGCCAGGGATGGTCGGTGGTGATGTACCTGATGCAGTTCGAGCGGGGTGCCTACGCATGGGGGCGCCAAGCAGAACTGCACAGCCATCTCAACGAGTTGATCAAGGACCACGTTGTCGAGTCCCCGGCACACGCTGCCGAGATTGTCGGTCGCGCCTACCTCTCCCTGTTCGCCTTGCGATCAAAATGCGGCGACACGATTGGCGAGCTGATTGCCGGGAACGACCTCGGACCAGAAGTGTCAATCGACAAGATCCTGTTGAGCACCGCCGAGCAGGTGATCACCGAATCCGCCCGTCAACTGTTGTCACCTCGCCTCGAATTGGGCGACGATGAATTGGCGGCGAGATGGCGAAACCGCTGGTCGTTTTCTCGAATCACGACGATCTACGGCGGAGCGATCGAGGTGCAACGCGATCTCGTTGCGGAACGAGTTCTCGGAATGCCGAGGGTGCGATGACAATCGATGCCCATGAGGTCGGCCTGATCCGTGCGTCGCTCCGCCACGTGCTGACCACGTGTGCGCCTACCGACGTGCCCGGCGCGCTGCTCGCCGAGGGATGGGCCGAGCTGATCGATGCCGACGTCGCGCTGGCAATCACGGTGTTGGCCGAGGAGGCGGGACGCGCCCGATCGGCAGCTCCAGTCGTCGACCTGGCGATGCCTGCGGGTGCCGGTTTCGAACCGGACGCAACCACCGTATTCGTCATCGATGAGCTCGTGGTCGGCGGGTTCACTCGTGCGTCGCGATTCGTACTCGTGAAGGATTCGGGTTTGTTCTCGATCGCCGCCGACGACGTGACGGTCACTCCGATCAACGGCGTCGACCCATCGATGGGACTCGGACGGGTGCAGATCAACGTTGCACGTGGCGACCAGATCGCCGACGGCTCGGTGGCCGCGCGGACCGTTACTGCCGGTCGGCTGGCATTGGCATCGCAGATGGTCGGCGCTGTCGAACAAATGCTGACCGACACGATTGGCTACGTGAACGAACGCCATCAATACGGTCGTGCGATCGGTTCGTTCCAGTCGGTAAAACACCGGCTGGCCGACGTCAAGGTTGCCGTCGCTGCAGCCAAAGCTGGCGTTCACGCCGCATGGGAAGCTGGCGACACGACGTCGGCGATCGCCGCCAAGTGTTTGGCTGGCCGAGCCCAACTACTCGCCTCGACCCACTGCTTCCAGGTCCACGGCGGGATCGCTTTCACCGTCGAGCACGGCTTTCATCAGTGGGTCAGGCGGGGTCAGGTGCTCGACCTACTGCTCGGCTCGACCGACGATCTCACCCGCCAACTCGGGCAACGCCTGATCGCCACCGGCAGCGCCCCCCGAGTCCCCGCCAACTTTTCCGGCCCAACGAATTTCCAGAAGCGATCGTGAACATGACAGTCACGAAATCGACAATCAGCACGACGTCGGCGATCAGCTACTGCCGGCTGTGTCCGGCTGCCTGCGGGATCGAGCTGGAAATGGAGTCTGGCCGAGTCGTCAAGATCTCCGGCGACGAACTCCACCCGCTGACCAACGGATTCACCTGCACGAAAGGTCGCCATCTCGCCGACTTCCACACCGACACGGCACGGCTACGCATGAGCCAACGACAGCTGCCCGACGGTGGGCAGTGCTCGCATCGTTCTCCAGTCGAGCGCGAGTCCCACTGGCCGAGGTGCGCCAGCAACGACATGGTGCGATCTTCGGCGAGGTCGAACCGGTCCGTGCCGCACCACGGCGTCCCGATGCCGGTGGGCGGTTCGAGGTGGCTCCGTCTGACGTGCTCGCCGAACTTGCGGGATTGGATGAATCAGCGGTTCCGATCGGCACCGACCAGATCCTGCTGATTGTCCGACGCGCCAAGGAGGTGATCAACTCGACCGGCACGCAGATCACCTGGTTGGCGCGTGAGCGTCGCAACCCGTGTCGGCTGCATCCCGATGATCTCGCCAGACTCGGCCTGAGTGATGGCGACGATGTCACGGTGACGAGTGCCCACGGCTCAATCGAGACCACTGTCGCACCTGACGACACGCTTCGACGTGGTGTCGCCCCCGTGACCCACGGATTCGGTGGCCCAGGCCCGGCCGACGCTCCCGAGCGGGGCGGGGCAAGCACCAACCGCTTGCTCAGCCCGACCGAGAATCTCCAGTCGATCAGCGGTATGCCGTTGATGACCGCTGTCCCGATAACGATCGCCGCGCTTTCGGCTGATCGGTGCGACACTGTCTGATGGCATTTGGACAGCAGTCGGGTTCCCCCGCATCAGCCAAGCAAGTCCAACGGCTACTCGAATTACTGCACGAAGCGGGGCATTCCGACTTCCGTGACGCACGTGGTCCGATGGGGTTCAGCCAACGTCAGGCGGGAGGCAAGTTCTCGCGTGACGAGGCCGAAGCGTTCATCGAGCAACTCGAACAAGAAAGCCACGAGACGAGCACCGCCCCCGCCGAGGACAAGCCGGTCACCCATCTCGCTCCTCAGTCGGCTGGCAAGTCAGGCTCGTTGACAGCCACACAACAAGCAATCCGCAAGTTCACCAACGAACAACTCGCCGCCGAACTCCAACGCCGAGGTTGGGTCGTGCTCGAGCCGTAGCCGGCACAGGACGACCGGCTTCGAGCAAATCGCAAGTCGTGCTAGCACCCCTTCGCTGGTTGGTTTCCACCCTTGCGCCCATCGCCGAGAACTCACACACTTGGTGGTGTGTTCGCGGCCGACGTCTTCCTTGCTCGTCATCGTAGAACTCGCCAGCCTCACCGTGCCCGTCTGGACCGCTCGGCCTGTCAGACGTGTTGGAGTTGTTGTTGGCGTGGTTCGACGGTGTCGATGGTGTCGGGTCTTGAGGTGTGTTCCGTTTAGTCCCCACATTTGATGCGGGTGTCGCCGATCGAGGCGGTCCGGCTCTCGGCCTCGTCGACCGTCTCAGCTGACCAGTGCCGGCGCGAGTGCTCGCCACTGATCGAGCGCGTGGGAGCCCTGGTCCGTGCTCAGCGCCTGGATGCATACGTGATCGGCGCCGGCATCGCGGTGCGCCTGCACCCGCGTCAGGATCGCCGTCTCATCGCCCCAGGCGACGAACGCGTCGACAAGACGATCGCTACCGTCGTTGATGAGGTCGTCGTCGGTGAACCCGATCCGCTTCCAGTTGTTCGTGTAGTTCGGAAGTATCAGGTACCTGGAAAGGTGCTGCCGTCCGACGCTGCGAGCCGTCGCCGCATCGGTTTCGAGCACTACCGCCTGTTCGGACGCGATGAGCTTGCCGGGTCCGAGCGCGGCGCGTGCGCCGGCGGTGTGTTCCGGGGTCACGAGGTATGGATGTGAACCGGCCGTTCGGTCACCGGCGAGCTGCAGCATCCTCGGCCCGAGTGCGGCGAGCAATCGATTCTGCGGCTTGAGCGGCGTCGGTGCCTGATCGAGTCCATCGAGAAATTCGCTCATCTTCGCCAGCGGTTTGGCATAACGGCCAGCTTCGGCCCGATCAATGAGCGGGGCGTGGCTGACGCCGATGCCGACGAGGAAGCGATCGCCGTGGTCGGCGGTAAGTCGGGCGTGGTGGGCCGCAGTCTCCTCCGGCGTGTGCATCCACATGTTGAGAATCCCGGTAGCGACCGTCATCGAGTTCGTGGCCCGCAGCAGGTTCTCGACTGCGGCGAACACGTCGCCGCCGACGTCAGGAATCCATGCAGTGCTGTAACCGAGCGACTGGAGCTCGGCGACCGCCTCGGCCGAACTGCCCGGGTCGCCATATCGAAGAGATGATGCCCAGACACCAGTGCCCGTGATCGGTCCCATCTCGACAGTCTGTCAGCATCTCAACCAGGCCGCGCCAGCGCTGGAGGGAAAACGAACCTGAGACACTTCTGTGAGCACCCAGACTTTGCGGCAGCCACTACGACACACCGCCGTCGTAATGCCTGCCGCAGAATCTGGAACCGATCGTTGCACGTGATCAGGAGGCGCCAGCGATATCTCCGTACAGACGGCGGAACCGGTCCAGAAATCGGTCCGGCATTTCCCGGTGATCGACTGACGACGGGTCGCGTCAGCGCACGTGCCAGCCCGTACGCGGTCGCGCTGGTCGACCTCGATGAACAACCGGGATTGCGGCTGCCGGGCCGAATGGTCGACATTGCCGCCGACGACGTGCAGATCGGGGATGCGCGTGCAGGCTCGAATCGAGGATCTCCGCGGAGGAGATTTCCGCGTCGTCGTGTTCGCCCCGGCGCTTACTTGATCACGAGGCCGACCGGATGAGCGCCGAACAGTTGGCGGGCACCGAGGCTGAGTTCCTCGACGGTCAGCCCCTCACCGCTCTTCGATTCGTACGTGCCGTCGATCGTGTATCCGCCGACGCGTTGCAGCTTGTGACCGTCGACTCGTAGCACAGCGCCACTCAGCCAGCCAGACTCCTCGCTACACAGCCACGCCACCAACGGTGAGGCGTTGGCCGGGTCGAGCCGATCCCACCCGCCGCTGTCATCGGCGTCCATGCCGATCGTGGCGAGCATCCGGGTGGCGGCAATCGGTGACAGCGCGTTGGCGGTCACCCCGTAGCGCTGCATCTCCATCGCCGTTACGGTCGTCAACATGGCGATCGCCGCTTTCGCCGGTGCGTAGTTGGCCTGGCCCACGTTGCCCCACAGTCCGGCCCCCGAAGTCGTGTTGACGATCCTGCCCGACACCGGCTTACCGGCCTTGCCCTGCTCACGCCAGTACCCGCAGGCATGACGGGTGACGGTAAACGTGCCCTTCAAATGGACGTTGATCACGGCATCGAAGTCATTCTCGGTCATCGACGTGAGCATCCGATCGCGCAGGAAGCCGGCGTTGTTGACGATGGCGTGAAGATCACCGAACTGTTCGACCGTGTCACGAACCAGCGCCTCCATCGCATCCCAATCGGACACCGAGGCACCGTTCGTCGCCGCGGTGCCACCCATCGACCTGATCTCGTCGACCACATCATCAGCAGGTGAGCGATCGGACTCATCGGCGTCGCCACGCAGACTCACGCCGAGGTCATTGATCACCACCGTCGCCCCGTGACGAGCGAGCTCCAGTGCGTGCGCCCGCCCGAGCCCGCGCCCACCACCGGTCACAATGACGACACGTCCATCCAGCAATCCCATGAGCGAGAGGCTAGTTGGCGCGCCTGACACAACCGTCAAGTCGAGCGGGCGGCGCGCCTGTCATCAAACAGGATCAGGAGCAGCACGTCGTACGTCAGCTTGCAGACACCGGCTGCAATCAGCGGCCAACCAAACGATGTTTGATCGAGCATCCAGCCGGCCCGGAACGGGGTCGAGGCGGACGCAAGACTTCTCGGCACGTTGGTGACGCTCGCCGCAGCGGCCCGTTCTGGTGGCGTGACCACGGTCATCACGTAGGCGTTGCGGACCGGAACATCCATGCTCGACAGCAGGCTGCGGCCGAGTAGGCAGATCACAGCCAAGGTTCCATTTGGCATCAATGCGGCGGCAATCAGCAACACCTGAGCTGGCATGTGTGTCAGCGCCATCGTCTTGATCGAACCGAGTCGCTTTTCGATTCGCACCGCAATCAATCCGGAAGCGGCAGCCAGGACGCCCATCGCTCCGAGCGTCAGACCGGCATTCGGCACGGATCAGCCACGTATCTGACGATAGTGTCAATAATCATCAGCGGCCAACACGGACGCAGCGCCACACACCCAACTCACTGGAGAAAGAGAACCAAACATGCCAGGTCTTCTTGACGGCAAGATCGCCCTCGTCACCGGCGCCGGGCACGGAATCGGCCGAGGGCACGCGCTCGAACTCGCAAAGCATGGGGCCACCCTGATCGTCAACGATCTGGGTTCGTCGGTGAGCGACGAAGCTCAGGCAACGGGCATGGTGCAGCAGGCGATCGACGAATACGGCCGGCTCGACATCCTCGTCAACAACGCCGGGATCGTGCGCGACCGGGCGATCTGGAACATGTCGGCCGACGACTTCGATCTCGTCATGAACGTCCATGTTCGCGGCACCTGGCTGACCTGCCGCGCCGCCGCTCAGCACTGGCGCGAGCGGGCCAAATCG
The DNA here is from genome assembly GCA_031390905.1 of Ilumatobacteraceae bacterium. Classification (GTDB taxonomy): domain Bacteria; phylum Actinomycetota; class Acidimicrobiia; order Acidimicrobiales; family Ilumatobacteraceae; genus Ilumatobacter. The sequence continues at coordinate 8,311 of JANMTV010000035.1, forward strand.
GGTGGCGGATCGGTATACGGCCGGATCATCAACACCACCTCGGGTGCTGGCCTGCTCGGCAACTTCGGTCAGACGAACTACGCCACGGCCAAGGCTGCGCCCCCGGCCTCCGTATGGGCGGCTAACGGGATGACGCACCTGATGGTGGGACTGGACACACGACTGTGACGATGTTGAGTGCCGAGGAAGAGCAAATTGTCGAACTGGTTGCCAAGTGGGTTGACGAGGAGGTTCGACCGGTCGTCAACGAACTCGAACACGCCAACACCTATCCGGAAGATCTGATCGAGCAGATGAAACAGATGGGTGTCTACGGCCTGGCGATCCCTGAGCCGTATGGCGACTTCGCGGTGTCGAGCCGTTGCTACGCCAGAGTGACCGAGGAAATCGCCCGCGGTTGGATGTCGCTGTCCGGCGCGTTCGGCGGCCATTCAGTCGTGTCGAAGTTAATCCTGCGGTTCGGAACCGAGCAGCAGAAGGACACGTACCTTCCGCGCCTCTCCTCCGGCGTATTGCGGGCAACGATGGCTCTGACCGAGTCAGACGGCGGCTCCGACCTGCAGGCGCTGCGCACCGTAGCCAAACCAGTTGCAGATGGGTACCTGATCAACGGTTCCAAGACCTGGATCACGAACGCCCGCACGTCTGGTCTGATCGCGCTGCTGTGCAAGACGGACCCGGCCGCCAACCCGCCACATCGAGGCATTTCGATCCTGCTCGTCGAGAAGGTTCCCGGGGTCACCGTGTCGCGAGACCTTCCC
>JANMTV010000308.1:0-2691 GCA_031390905.1 Ilumatobacteraceae bacterium
CCGGGAAAAGGTCTCCTCGATGCGTTACGCGCTCGACGCCCGGATGGTGACGTGACTGACATCGCCCCGGTCGGAGCCGCCGACTTACGACGGGTGCTGACGACGCTGATCGACGAGGGCCTCTCGAAGTTCGTTCTCCGCGCCATGACGAAGATCGACAACTGGGACGACGAGCTGTCATGGCTGGCAGAGACCGTGCTCGACCTACAAGCCTGAGTCGACCAGTTCCGCGCCGCCGGAGCCCGGTCAGCGTTGCGGGCAGATCAGGAACTTCTGTCCGGTTGCTTGACGGGCGTACGTCGTGATCGCCTCGAGGTCGAGTGCTCCTGACAGTGACACCTCGTCCGTGTAGTGGCTTGCGAAGGTCGTCGTGAGCTCGTCGATGACGCGCTGGCGAAGGCGACTCATACCCTCGGCGCCGAGCTTGCCGAGGAACGGCATCAGCAACCATCCGCCGACTCCCCACGCCATCCCGAAACGGCGGTGGAGCTGAGTCGGACCGCGGTCGAGAACGCCATAGATGTAGACCTGTTTGTGCACGTCACTGCCGTAGCGGCTGTAACTGCTGGCCGTGGCGTTGGCGGCAACTTCCATGCAGTTGAGGATCTCGCCGGCCAGGGTGCCGCCACCGATTGCGTCGAACGCCAGGGTGGCCCCGGTGGCGATGAGGGCGGCCGTCAGATCGTGTTCGAACGTGGGCTCGCTCGAGTCGTACACGTGAACGGCACCCTGCTGGCGCAGGATAGCGGCCTGTTCCGGGCGGCGGACGATGCAGACCAACGGCACGTCATCGGCAAGGCAGATCCGGTTCAGCATCAGGCCGAGGTTCGAGGCAGCGGCAGTATGGACGAGCGCGGTATGACCCTCCATCCGCATCGTCTCGACCATCCCGAGCGCAGTCAACGGGTTGACGAAACATGATGCTCCCTCAGCCGCCGTGGTCCCCTCGTGGAGCGCCATACACATCATCGCCGGCACGGCGCGGTACTCGCTGTAGGTCGCCCCACCGGCGAAGCCCACCGTGCGGCCAAGCAGAGCCCGCGCGTCAGGCGACTCGCCGGCGGCAACGACCACGCCGGCTCCTTCGTTGCCGACCGGCATCGACTCGCCAATCCTCCCGGCGAGCACCGTCATCACCCCCGGAGGAATCGGAGCGGTCACCATGGCACTGTCGCCTGATCCGGTACTCGAAGCCTTCGAGACGTCGGCCATGGCGAGCAGGAGACCGAGATCGGACGGGTTGATGGGAGCCGCCTCGACCCGCACCAACACCTCGTGCGCTGCGGGCACCGGAGTGTCGATCGTGACGATCGAGAGCTGCAGTTCACCGTCCGAGGTGACCAGCGAACGAATCTGTCGCATCGATGGTGGAAGATTGGTCGTCATGGTGTGCTCCTCGGCGAGGTGTCGGCGACAGCACCTTACGCCCGGGCGTAGTCCCTCGAACGCAGCGTCAGTCGAGAGTCGCTGGTGCGACCGACAAGCCCACAGCGACGATGCCGGCGTGCAACCGCCGGTCCCACACGGCAACGGTGAGATCGGCCTGGACCAGCGCGACCGCGCTCGCAAGATGGACAGCGTCAGCGCCTCGCAGTATTTCCATGAACCTCTGCGGCGGGACGGGAGGACCCTTTACACCAGGCCGTTGCGGCCGATGGCTTGTTTGACGATCACGTTTCTAAGGACTTCGTTGGTGCCTTCTCCGACGATCATCAGTGGCGCGTCGCGGTAGTAGCGCTCGACCTCGAACTCGGTCGAGTAGCCGTGGCCGCCGTGAATCCTGATCGCATCGAGGGTGACTTTGGCGGCCATCTCCGAGGCGAACAGTTTGGCATACCGGCTTCCATGTCGGCCCGGTGGCCGGAGTCGATGCAGTCGGCGGCGTGGTAGTTGAGTTGCTGTGCGGCTGTGATCTGAGTCGCCATATCGGCCAACAGGTTGCCGACCGATTGGTGTTCCCAGATCGGCTTGCCGAACGTCTTGCGATCCTGGGCGTAGCGCAGTGCGTCATCGAATGCTGCTCTGGCAACCCCGATCGCTCGACCGGCGACCTGGATTCGGCCGACTTCGAGCCCGCCCATCATCTGCGAGAAACCGACACCTTCGACGCCGCCGAGCAGCGCATCGGCCTGCACGTGGCAGTCGTCGAAATGCAGCTCACAGCTTTCGACACCCTTGTAACCGAGCTTGGGAAGGTCGCGCGACACGGTGAACCCGGGAACCTTCTCGACGAGCAGGATCGAAATGCCTCGATGTGGCGGGTTGGCGGCCGGGTCCGTCTTGCACAGCAGCGCGATCAGACCAGATGTGCGGGCGTTCGTGATCCAGGTCTTGGAACCGTTGATCAAGTACCCATCTGCAACTGGTTTCGCTACGGTGCGCAGCGCCTGCAGGTCGGAGCCGCCGTCTGGCTCGGTCAGAGCCATCGTCGCCCGCAATTCGCCGGTGGCGAGGCGCGGAAGGTACGTGTCCTTTTGCTGCTCGGTTCCGAACCGCAGGATCAACTTCGACACGACTGAATGGCCGCCGAACGCGCCGGACAGCGACATCCAACCGCGGGCGATCTCCTCGGTCACTCTGGCGTAGCAACGGCTCGACACCGCGAAGTCGCCATACGGCTCAGGGATCACCAGGCCGTAGACGCCCATCTGTTTCATCTGCTCGATCAGATCTTCCGGATAGGTGTTGGCG
>JANMTV010000313.1:0-5690 GCA_031390905.1 Ilumatobacteraceae bacterium
CGGCGATCAAGGCCGTCCCCGGCAACGTTGGCCTCGAAGCGCACAAAATTTTGTGGCAGGAATCACGACAACCGACATCGTGATTCCTGCCACAGAATCCTGATCGGATGTCTGTGGCAGCCACAACAACGAAAGTCGTCATGATGACTGCCGCAAAGTGGAGTGGGTGTCGGGCCTGGGAGCCGGAGAGGATCGGCGGGCTACGCGTCGGGGGCGAGGAGTACTGCCGCTAGTGGCGGGACGGTGATCACGATCGACTGGCGGTGATCGTGGGAATCGAGCGGTGCCGTCGTCACGCCACCGAAGTTGCCAATCCCGCCACCTCCGTAGATCTCGGCGTCACTGTTGAGTAACTCACTCCAGCGACCGGCTACCGGCACACCCAGTCGATAGTTGTACTGCGGCACCGGCGTGGCATTGATCGCCACCGCGACCGGCCGAGATTGGCCCGATGGATCGAGCCGGAGCCAAGCGAACACACCTCGAGCCGAGTCGTGCGCCTCGATCCACTGCATGCCGTGGCCCTCGCTGTCACCGCGGTGCATCGCCGGTTCACGTTGGTATACGCCGTTCAGATCGGCGAGCAGCAGTCGCACACCCTCGTGCATCGGCGAATCGTGCAGCGACCAATCGAGCGTCGTCTCGTGATTCCACTCGCCCCACGGTGCCAACTCGCATCCCATGAACAGCAGCTTCTTGCCCGGCTGACACCATTGCATGGCATACAACATCCGCAGGTTGGCGAACTTCTGCCAGATGTCGCCGGGCATCTTGGCGAGCAACGAACCCTTGCCATGCACGACCTCGTCGTGGCTGAGCGGCAGCACGTAATGCTCGCTCCCCATATACACCGATCGGAACGTGACCTCGTCGTGATGCCACGTGCGATGGATCGGGTCACGCTGCAAATACTGCAACGTGTCATGCATCCATCCCATGTCCCACTTGCCGCCGAATCCGAGGCCACCCAGGTAGGTCGGGCGGCTGACACTCGGCCACGCCGTCGACTCCTCGGCGTGCGTGACGACATCGGGATATTCGCCGTAGACGGCTTCGTTGAGCTGACGCAGGAACCCGATCGCTTCGAGGTTCTCACGGCCGCCGTACATGTTCGGAATCCACTCGCCGTGCTTGCGCGAATAGTCGAGATACAGCATCGATGCGACGGCATCAACCCGTAAGCCGTCGACGTGGAACCGGTCGAGCCAACACATCGCGCTCGAAATCAGGAACGCCCGAACCTCGTTGCGACCATAGTTGAAGATCGCCGAGTTCCAATCAGGGTGGAAACCCTGTCGTGGGTCGGCATGTTCGAACAGATGTGTGCCGTCGAACTCAGCGAGTCCGTGAGTGTCGGTCGGGAAGTGTGAAGGTACCCAGTCGACCAGCACACCGACGCCGCGCTGGTGCAGACGGTCGATCATCGCCATCAGTTGTTGCGGTGACCCGTAGCGCGACGTCGGTGCGAAGTAACCGGTCGTTTGATAGCCCCACGACCCGTAGAACGGGTGCTCCATGATGGGGAGGAATTCGACGTGGGTGAAGCCGTGAGCGAGGCAGTGATCGGCGATCGGGTCGGCGAGTTCGTCGTAGAAAGGAAACCGTTGCCCGACCGAAACGGTTCGGCCCCACGAGCCGAGATGCATCTCGTAGATCGACATCGGCGCATCGAGCCGATGTCGATCGCCGCGCCCGGCCATCCAGGTTGTATCAGCCCACGTGTGCGACAGGTCAGGGATCAGCGAATCGATCGATGGCGGTTCGTGATGGGTTGCACCGACCGGATCGGACTTGTCGACCCTGTGCCCCGATTGGGATGTGATCCGGAACCGATAGCTGTTGCCGACCCCCGCTCCGTCAACCCATGTGCACCACACACCTGACGACCCCTGGGGATCCATCGCGTGCTCACCAGTCCAGCCATCGAAGTCTCCGATCACATGGACGGCACGCGCCGACGGCGCCCAAACGGCAAACCGTGTCCCGCCGTCGGTGGGATGTGCGCCCAGCTGCTCGTACAGCCTCCGGTGAGTTCCTTCACCGAGCAGGTGTAAATCAAGATCGGGAATCGTGTTGCGACTCACAGCTCAACCTCCGTTGTGGGAACCGTTCGGACAGCGAAAATATGGGCGTTGCCTCGGCCGGGTGTGAGGTCGACGAAGTTGTGCCAGCCGCGCCACCGGTATGTGCCTCCGCCGAGTAGATCGTGGACGTCGAACTCGTCATCGCCACCGAGCCCGATCCCGAACGCGGCTGGGTCGACATGAACGTTGCCCGCCTGACGATGATGTGTGTCGACATTGACGATCACGAGGATCGGGTCACCGACACCGAGCGGATCGGTCTTCGTGAAACACAACAACTCGGACGAATCGGCGTCGTGGAACCGCAGCGTACGGAGATGCTGAAGTGCGGGCTGACTGTGTCGAATCTGATTGAGCCGGGTGATCAGCGGCGCGATCGAATCGGGGTCGTCGAGGTCCCACTGGCGGGTCTGGTACTTCTCGGAGTCGAGGTAGTCCTCGCCACCCGGTTTGAGTCCGCGGTGATCGAGTAACTCGTACGCCGGGCCGTAGATTCCCCAGTTGGCTGACAGCGTTGCTGCCAGGATGGCCCGAGTCACGAAGACCTGGCGGCCACCGTGCTGCAGTTGTTCCGTGAGAATGTCGGGTGTATTCGGCCAGGCGTTCGGTCGGAAGTAGTCGACTGTCCGGGTCGACAGATCGGTGAAGTATTGGCGCAGTTCGGCCGCCGACTGACGCCACGCGAAGTACGTGTACGACTGGTTGAAACCGACTTTGGCGAGCCGCTCCATGACACGCGGTCGCGTAAACGCTTCGGCCAGAAAGATCGTCTCCGGGTGATCGTTGCGAATCGAGGCGATCGCCCATTCCCAGAACGGAAATGCCTTGGTGTGCGGGTTGTCGACCCGGAATATCGTGACGCCCTGCCCGATCCAGAACCGGATCACACCAGCGAGCGCATTCCACAGCGCCTCCCAATCGTCCGACTCGAAGTTGATCGGGTAGATGTCCTGGTACTTCTTGGGCGGATTCTCGGCGTACTGGATCGAACCGTCAGCAAGTTTCGTGAACCACTCGGAATGTTCTGTGACCCACGGATGATCTGGGGTGCATTGGAAAGCAATGTCGAGCGCCAACTCGAGCCCGCGTCCGCGCGCCTCATCGATCAGATGGCACAGATCTGCGATCGTGCCGAGATCAGGGTGCACGGTGAGATGGTCGGCAATGCCCCACGGGCTGCCGACATCACCCGACTCAGGAGTGGTCGTGTTGTTCCTTCCCTTGCGGTTGACGAGACCGATCGGGTGAATCGGTGGGAGGTACAACACATCGAACCCCATCGCGGCGACGTAGTCGAGCCGGTCGATGGCGCCACGGAGCGTGCCCTGACCGGTTGCCGGCGTGACCGTGGACCTCGGGAAGAACTCGTACCACGAACTGAACCGTCCACGTTCCGGGTCGACATCCACGGCGAGCGTCGCGCTGGTGGTCAACGGTTCACGTGAACCGTGTCGCCAGAAGATCTCATGCCAGCGCGTGTCGTCGAGCGACGACGCGTCGCCGGCTTCGAGCTCGGCAAGCAGTCGTCGAAGATCAGCGATGTCGGCCTTGGCTCTCGCTTTCGTGGCGTTGACGATCAGGGCCGTGACGATCGTGATGCCGCCGAGCAGTTCGACTGCAACGTCAACGTCAGCGGCGAACTTGACGGCGGTTCCGTAACGCCACGTTTCAGGCCGATCCGACCAACCGGTGATCTCGTATTCGTATCGCCCGAGCTGGGTCGGGGTGAACGACGCCGTCCAGCGATCGTTGCCTTCCGGGACGAGCGATGTCTCGGTCCACTTCGACGCCTTCCCGGCTACGTCGATCGATCGCCAGCGCAGCGACCCTGCGACCGCGTCGTGACCATCGGCGAAAACGTGGGCTGCGACGCCAACGGTCTCGCCGAGTGCCGCTTTGGTAGGGAACCGGCCGCCATCGACAACCGGGCTGACCGGCTCGATGACGACGCGCGATGGACGCTTCTTGGGCAACGTCGGCATCTCGGTCAGATCCCGAAACTGGCGGTACGGAGGGCTTCGACGGCGTCAGCGTCGCCGTCGTAGCTCACTTCGGTATGAGCTTGGCGGCCAAAGATCCAGAGCACCAACTCGCCGACCGGGCCGGACACGGTGACCATCGGTTCGAGGTCCTTTGCGACGACCGCGGCGTGCCCGTCGTCCGGCTGCAACGTCAAACCGGCCGGTGCCTTGCGGGCGAACAGCCTGGCGGTCCGTTTGAGAGCTGTATCGAGGTCGTTGACGAGGTCGTCCGGCAACGGGCGTGGCTCCCACGGTTCGACGGCGCGACGGACGTCCTCGTGATGAATGAAGAACTCGGTCGTGTTGACCAGCCGGTCAATCGTGTCGATCCGAGTCGGAGACCAACGCGGCGGCCCGGACCTGACGGTTTCGACGATCTCGTCCCAATCGCCGGCGGCGATGTTGCGTTGGACCCGCTCGGTGTACTTCGCCAGCGCCGCCACGAACGCACCGGGAGTGGCGTCAGGGCGACTGTCACGGAGCACGACATGCGCTGCGAGATCGCGGGCCGTCCACCCTTCACACAACGTGGGCGCGTCAGGCCCGACCTCCAGCAAGCAGTCGGCAAATCGGTGTCGTTCAAGTGTGGCTGGCGTGGTCACAGTGCGCGACCGTACCGCGTCACGCGCCGCCGCCGCACCGTATGGCCCCTTCCCGTTGGTCTCGGAGTCTTCCGTGCAGGCTGGTGGCCCGTATTCGGTCGGCGAGGGCGGCTCGGTCAGCGTTACGGCAACGGGCAGTGACCCCGACGGCGACACGTTGGCCTATGCATGGGATCTCGATGACAACGGCACGTTCGAGTCGCTGGGGCGAGTGTCAGCTTCTCAGCAGCCGAGATCGACGGGCCGGCGACACGCACGATCAGCGTCCAGGTGACCGATACGTCAGGGCCTACCTCAGCGTCGTCGGCACAGGTCGAGATCACCAACATCGCGCCGTCTGGCACGTTGAATGCCCCGTCGTCCGCGTTCGCCGGCTTCTCGTTCACCCTTTCGTTGACGAGTCCGACTGATCCGAGTGTGGCCGATACCGCCGCCGGTTTTGGATACGTATTCGATTGTGGCGCGGGGACCGGCTACGCCGCATTCGGTGCAGTGAGTGCTTCGTCGTGCGCGACCTCGTTGACCGGTGTCCGCGATGTGGGCGTCAAGATCCGTGACAAGGACGACGGAATCAGCGAGTACCGGGCGACCGTCAAGATCGTGGTGACATACGACAGCCTGTGTGACTTGACCAAGGCTCGCGTGACGAAGCGGGCGGTCGCAACGCTGCTCTGCATCCAACCGACAATCGCCGAAGTTGCCGATGCCCACGGGTTGTTTCCGCTTCGCGATGCTGTGCTTCGCGACTACCGACGGCTGCTCGACGCGTAGACCGGCAAGTCGGTCACGGCCGCCGCCGCGGCGTTACTCAAGACACTCTCGTTGGCACTCGTGTAACCGGCGATCGTCAGCCGAATCGGGACATGAGGTCCTCGCCGATCCCGACGAGTGTGTCGGGCGCAAAAGTCGGCACGATGGTCTGCGTGACGCCGACCGCCGCCAACTCCTCGATTCGTTGGTACATGCGATCGCCCGGCTTGTTG
>JANMTV010000327.1:0-11117 GCA_031390905.1 Ilumatobacteraceae bacterium
CGTGTTCTCGCCCTATCGCGACCTCACCGGTCCGCTTCTCAAGGTGATCGACGAACTCGACGCGGAACGCTCCGACGACGTCATCACCGTCGTACTCTCAGAGTTCGTGGTCGAACACTGGTGGGAGCAACCGTTGCACAACCACAGCGCACTACTCCTGCGGGCGCGACTCCGCAAGCGGCGCAACACCGTGGTGACGTCGGTGCCGGTCCACGTCCGTGACCACCAGGACGACGAGTTCGAACCGTCCCCGGCGATGAAGGAATGAAAATGGACGAACGCACGAACCACGTGATTATCGTCGGCTGCGGCCGCGTGGGTTCCGGGCTGGCCCTCCGACTCACGTCGGAAGGCCACACCGTGGCGGTCATCGATAAACGTAAGGAGGCGTTCCGACGAATCCCGATCGATGTCGACGTGCAACGCCTCGTCGGCATTGGGTTCGACCGCGAACTGCTCCACGAAGCCGGAATCACGCGGGCCTCGGCGCTCGCCGCCGTGACGAACGGCGACAACTCGAACATCGTGATCGCCCGCGTCGCCAGCGAGCGCTTTGAGGTGCCACGGGTCGTTGCCCGAATCTACGACCCACGTCGCGCAGCAATCTACGAAAGACTGGGCATCCCCACTGTCGCCACCGTCGACCAGACGATCGAGCAGGCACTTCTTCGTATCCTCCCCGCTGCAAGTGGCGTTGCTTGGATCGATCCAAGCGCCCGCATCGTGTTGGTCGAGCGTGAGTTGCCGCTGACGATGGCCGGCGCGACGTTGTCGACACTCGATCAGCCTGGGGTCAGTCGACTCGTTTCGGTGCGACGGCTGGGCGTCGCGCTGCTGCCCTCTGCTGAGCTGATCGGTCAACAAGGCGACATCGTTCACGTCGCTGTCTCGTCCGACAAGTTTGAAGCGTTCGAGCATCGAATGGCGACGGACCACGAACGGAAGGTGCACCAATGAAGGTCCTGATCGCTGGTGCCGGCAAAGTCGGTGCCTTCATTGCCGCCGACCTATCGGCCGCCGGGCACGAGGTCACCATGATCGACGTCAACCCGGCTCGCATCGAGCAACTCCGCGACCTCGAGTCACTGGCGGGCACCAAGGTCGTCACGGCGGACGCGTGCGAGGTCACTGAACTGATCGCGGCGGGCGCCGAGACGGTCGATGTCGTCGTCGCCGTCACTGGTGACGACGAGGACAATCTGGTGATCTCGATGCTGGCCAAGCAGGAGTTCGCCGTGCCCCGCGTCCTGGCCCGGGTGAACCACCCCGAGAACCGTTGGCTTTTCGACCAGGCCTGGGGCGTTGATGTCGCCGTGTCGACTCCGCACCTCCTGACGGCACTCGTCGAGGAAGCCGTCTCCGTCGGCACGCTCGTGCGCCTGATGTCGCTTCCGGGCGGGCGGGCCCAACTGGTCGAGGTCACGCTCGCGGTTGGCACGCCAGTCGAGGGGAAGGATCTGGCGACCATCCCGTTTCCGCGCAACTCGACCGTCGTCGCCGTGGTCCGGGCTGGCAGCGTCGTGGTTCCGAGAGGCGACACCACACTGCTCGTCGGCGACGAGGTAGTTATGCTCGTCAACGAAGAGTCGGAGGCAGACGTCCGCACACTGCTAGTCGGGTGACAAACACGTTTCGCCGACGCGATCCGTCAGGCGAGCAGGGTGTAAGCGGGGTTGTGGATCACGAGGTGATTATGCTCGCGACGACCAACGCCTTCGATGATCACCGTGCGGCCTGAGTCGAGGCCCCGGATGCGACGGCGACCGCTGAACACGGCTAGCGCGGTCCCCGTGCCGTCGTCGATCGTTACGGCGTGGAGCGGCGCATCGTCGTAGCCCGAGTTGCGGGTGCCACGGATCTCGCCGGCGACTCGGACCGGCTGTCGTTCGGCGGCCTCGGCGATGCATGTGAGCCCGAGCCCGGCGAAACGCTCTTGCAACCGGGCCGCGTCGAGTTCCTCGATCGAGGATCGAACACGGATGGAGGTGATGACGGCGGGGTCACTAACGCTCACCTCGCAGAGCCTACCGCTTGCCCGTCACGACATCGTGCGGCCCCGCATTGACTGATTGGATACCTCCGCGTAGTGGGGTTCGTTGCCTCATGTAGAAATCTCCGGTTCGGAGTTCATCAACGCCCACCTCTACGACTACTGCGTGGACAACAAGAACGACGGATCGCACGTCGAGCAAACAGTTACGCCCGGTTTGGTCGAGGCGATTGGTGGTCGCGTTCTCCTCGATGAGACTCCTGGTGGCGGCCTGACAGCCACAATTCGATTGCGACGGGCGTAATGCAAGAACCGAGTTCTGTGGCCCGCCAAGCACCGTGGAAGGTGTTGCTCGTCGACGGTGATCAGCTCGCTCCGAGGCCGGGTTGGCCGGCGTACGCAGATAACGCCGGCTGGCCGCCGAGATGGGCGTATAGCACCTTCGATCCCGGTGGGATCGCACCGGTACGAATCAGGTTGATCATGCCGGCCATCGACTTGCCCTCGTACACCGGGTCGGTGAGCATGCCCTCGGTCCGGGCGGCGAGGTGGATGGCGTCGATCGTTTGCTGATCGGCGATCCCGTAGGCCGGACCCTCGTAGCCGGCGAGCACCACGATCTCGTCCTCACGCAAGTCGCGAACGAGGCCGATCTTTTCGGCGGTATTGCGAGCGATCCGAGTGACCTGATCAATCGTCGGTTGCAGCTTGGCCGACGCATCAATGCCGATCACGCGGCGATCGGGGCGATTCTGCAAGGCGAAACCGGCGATCATCCCGCCCTGCGTCGATCCGGTGACCGAGCAGACAATCACGTGATCGAAGAAGATCTCGTGCCGGGCCTCTTGCATCGCCACCTCGCCAGCCCAGTTGGCGAACCCCATCCCGCCAAGCGGATGATCGGATGCACCGGCGGGAATCGGGTACGGCTTGCCACCTCTTGTCCGGACCGATTCGAGCGCCCGGTTCCAACTGTCGCGGATTCCGATGTCGAATCCCGCTTGATCGATTCGGATGTCGCCGCCCATGATCCGGGTCAGTTGGATATTGCCAACTCGGTCGTACGACATGTCACGCCAGTCGACCCAACGCTCCTGAACGGTGACGGCGTCGAGCCCGAGGAAGCGGGCGACCCCGGTGACGGCACGGGTGTGATTCGACTGGACGCCACCGATCGACACCAACGTGTCGCATCGGGTGGCGAGCGCCTCTGCGGCAAGGTACTCCAACTTGCGCACCTTGTTGCCTCCGTAGGCGATGCCCGAATTGCAGTCCTCGCGTTTTGCCCAAATCTCAACCCGTCCGCCGAGCGCCGCACTCAACCGCCGTAACGGATGAATCGGGGATGGCCCGAACAACAGCGGTACACGTGCGAAATCTTCAAGGCTCACATCCACGATTGTGCCAGATCGGATCAGCGGGGGAGGGTGGCTGTCCATGTCCGGTTGGCGAACGGGGCATTGTTTTCTGTCACCGTCAGTTCGATGTCGACGTGGAACGATTGAGCGTCAGAGGTGACCGTGAGCGTCGCCTCGCTTCGACAAGCGAGCTCCGGCCACGTGATCTCGAACGACGAGGTACCGCGGGCCCATGCCCGTGATGGATCGACCCAAGACACACCCAAATCGCCCTGGTAGTCATCAACAATTCGTGCACCGTGAGCACCCTCGTAAGGCCCTCCATACCGCGTCACGACTCGCGTCTCGCGCTTGATCACATCACGTTCTATTCGCCAGGTCACGCCCTCGGTCTCGTCGTCAGATGGTCCGATCCCTGATCCAAACACATGAGTCGATTCGGGCAGGTCCTCGACAATCGGCATCGCCAGTTCGAGTGCACTGATATCGACGTCCAATACGACGGGACCCGGCGTTGGCCAGCAGTTCGGCCAGTCGGTTCCGGCGATCGCCACCCGCAGCACATGGCCAGGTTCGAGCGTCCAGGTCGTTGCCTCGAGTTCGATCACGACGTCGATCCATTCGTCAGGCGTGAGCTCGGACGGCGCCCGCCCGACCTCCCCGGAGCCATCAACCGGCCAGCATCCGACGTGCGTGAGGTCAAGCATCCCGCGGGTGATCAACGCCGAGGCGCCAGTCGGGAAGACATCGCAGAGTTTGATACTGACGTGGCCGAAGGTCTGGTCGGAGCGGGCACGCACCCTCACGCGTGCGTGCCCGGCAACTTCAGCCCGGTCAACAATCGGCCAGTCGTAGGTGATCGAGCGCGCATTGTCCTCGCGTTGGTCGAGCGGTTGCCCCCACGGCAGGCCGCCGCCGCACGAGTTCCACGCGGCGACACCCACGTCGCCACGAACGACATGACGCTCGACGCCCCGATCGGTGTCAGGCAGAAGCGTCAACAACCGCAGGCCAGCCGGTGGCCACGATTCGATATCGCGCCAGACGCCAGGATGAAACGACAGGTCGTGTTCTGGCTCGACCGGTTGGCGAACGTAGACCTGACCCTTGGCCGACATCGACGGCGCGCCATTCCGTAGGTGCTCGTCGAAGAATGCGATCAACTCAGCGTCACAGTCGAGGTTTGGTCCCGGCCGCGCCCGCGCCGGGTCCCTGTGGACCCAAGGCCCAGCCAACAAGCGCCACGGCAGACCATTCCGTTCGTACTGTTCGACGACGCGAAACGAATTATTGCGATAGCCGTCGGCCCATCCGACGATCAACATCGTCGGGCAAGACATTCGCTGGTAACCATCCCCGTCGGGCCCGCAACGGATCGACCCACGTCGCCACGTTGGCCCGTCAACTGGATGCTCGAGCCACTCGATCAACCATGCCGGTGACTGCTCGGCCCGTCGCAGCCATTCGTCGCGCCAACCCTCGCCGAACTCGGCGGGAACCGGTGGCAGCGCGTTCATGGCGATCATGTACAGCGGGTAGTCGATCAGGTCGAGCGCCCGCAGCACGCCGCCGCAGTAGTGCACGTCGTCGGTGTAGCGGTCGTCCGTGGCGTACATCGCTGCCACCGCCCGCAGCGCGGGCACGTTCTCGGCCGCCATCTGAAGCGAGTTGAAACCCGAATACGACGTGCCGAACATGCCGACGTTGCCGTTCGACCACGGTTGCGAGGCCAACCACTCGATTGCCGTGCGCAGGTCCGACCGTTCGATATCGGGGTACTCGTCGGTGATCACGCCAGTCGAGGATCCAGTGCCGCGCAGATCGACACGAAGTACCGCGAATCTGTTCGCAGCGAAGCGTTCATAGCTATCGCGATACGACACCGTGATGTCGTCCTTGCGGTACGGCAACGCCTCCATGAGTGCTGCAAATGGCCAGTCGCCGTCCGGTAGGAACAGAGTCGCTGCGAGCCGCTCACCATCCGCCGTCGCGATCCAGACCGCCTGCTCCGTCACGCGCCGAGAGTACCCCGTCCACCGGGCTCGTGATCGGCTCCCGGCACTAGCGTGGCGGCGATGAGTGAGCGACGCGAGTTCGCAGTCGGTGTCGTTGGGCTTGGCGGACTTGGGTCGGCTGCTTCGTACTGGTTGGCGAGACGAGGTGTCGATGTTGTCGCTTTCGATCAGTTCGAACTGGGACACGTGCGTGGTGCATCGCACGACCACTCGCGCATCATTCGCCGGTCGTATCACACGCCTGGCTACGTCGATCTGACCGCGCACGCCTATGCCGCGTGGGAGGCCGTCGAGCGTGACGGCGACGAACAGCTCATTACCCGGACCGGAGGAATCGACCTATTCCCACCCGCCGCGGCGATCGCCCCTGAGCCGTATCGCGACAGTCTCGATGCGTGCGGCGTTGCCTACGACTGGATCGATGGAGGAGAGGTGCGCAAGCGTTGGCCTGCATTTACACGCGGAACCTTGATTGCTGACGACGTGATGGCGATCTACTCCGCCGAAACGGGCATCGTTCCAGCCAATCGGGGCACTGCCGCCCTGCAACGCCTCGCCGTGGAACACGGCGCGGAATTGCGACCCAACTCCGGGGTCAGTGAACTTCGGCCGGTGCACGGCGAAGTCGATCTGATCACCGCCGCCGGGCCGGTCAGGTGCGGATCGGTGATCGTCTGCGCCGATGCGTGGACGAATCGACTGCTCGCTCCACTCGACCATGCGATTCCGCTTGCAGTGTTGCGTGAACAGGTCAGCTACTTCCCAGCAGGCGACCTCGACGATCTCGCGCCGGGGAGGTTCCCGGTGTGGATCTGGATGCACGATCCGAGCTTCTATGGGTTCCCGGTATACGGAGTCGACGGAGTGCTGAAGGGTGCCGAGGACTGCGGTGGTGGTGAGGTCGACGCCGACACTCGTACATTCGATCCCGACCCGACGATGGAGTCTCGGCTGGCGACATTCATGTGTGCTCTCCTCGGCGATCGATTCGACGCCCCGACGACAACCACGTGTCTCTATACGTTGACCTCGGATCGCGATTTCGTCGTCGATCGATTGCCGGGGTATCCGCAGATTTCGGTCGGGTTGGGGGCGGCCCACGGGTTCAAGTTCGCCTCGTGGTTCGGGCGCGCCCTCGCCGAACTCGCAACCGGCGCAACGCCAGGCCCCGAATTGGCCCCGTTTGCATTCGACCGCCAATCGCTCCACCGACCGGTTACCCGTGAGGCATGGATGGTCTGACTGCACCGACGTGTCAAGAAACGCGGAATCTTTGTATCAAGACTGGTCTGACCTGGATCGATACATCCAAAGAGGAGAAATCGAGTGAACGTGACCGACGGCGGAGAAGCCACGATCCACCCACAACTGCTCATCGACAGCTTGCCGCTCGGCGTGTTCGTTTCGGACCTCGTAGGCACCGTGCATCACATGAATCGGCGTGCCGCCGCAATGACCGGCTATGCCGAGGAGAACGTCGTTGGGCGTTCAATTCTTGACTTCGTCGTGAGCGAGGACCTCGACTTCATGGCGAGATCACTCACCCACGGAGGCGACTATCCCGGACAAGTGATGGGACCGGTACGGTTGCGCTATCGGGCCGCAGACGGTTCGACGCAATGGACCGAATGTTGGGCGTATGAATGCCCGCCGTCGTTCGGTGTCGACGGATACATCGTCACGATGTCAACCGAGTCGGTCACCGACAATTTGTCGAATGCGGTGCTCGATATCGCATCCGGCGAATCTCTCGATCGCAGTCTCGTGTCAGTCGCCCGGGCGGTCAACGCCTATCCGCTCGTCGCCGACGGAACTGTTGTGACGAGACAGGGCGAACGCCTCGAACTTGTGGGCAACTGGCCGTTCGCCGATCGACAATTCGTCGATGACGTCTCGATGCCGTGGCATACCGTGATGACCAGCGCTGCACCGCTCGATCTTGACGTCGCCGAGCTTCCGGAACCAGCTCGCTCGGCGGCGTCCGATGCCGGTTACAGGTCGATCTGGATTCGCCCAGTCGTCACGCAGAGTCAGAAGCTCGCCGCAGTATTCGTCGCCTGGCGTTACGAGCCGGGTTTCGCCAGTCCGAATCAGGAACGGCATCTCGACGAAACTGTAGGGGTTGCCCGACTCGCCTTCGATCACGAGGAGTATCGAGCTCAACTCCAACATGCGGCGTTGACCGATCACCTCACGGGGCTCGGAAACCGAGTACTGCTGGCACGCCACCTCGAAGACATCAACGACGGCGCGTTCACTGCGCTGTACATCGACCTCGACGGATTCAAACTCGTCAACGACAACCACGGTCACGATGTTGGCGATTCGCTGCTGACGGCGACCGCGCAACGAGTACTTTCGGCCGTTCGTTCGTCGGATGCGGTGTTTCGGATGGGAGGTGACGAATTCGTGATCCTCAGCCGGTTGCCGGCCGACAGGTCTGGCGCTGAGCAGCTCAGCGGTGAGTTGGCGCAACGGGTGGTCGATCTGCTCGGTGAGCCGTTCATTCTCAGTGGTCAGACACTCCGTATCGGCGCCAGCGTCGGGATCGCGCTTCGTCAGCACGACGAGGTGCCCGGTCACGTGATTCGTCGGGCGGATCGTGCGTTGCTCGAAGCCAAGCGGGCAGGCAAGTCTCGCTGGTGTAGCGCCGATCGCCCTGACCCGGCGCTGCATCGGGTGTGAACTCGGCGGATCCGTTTTACGGCATGATGGCGGGTGTGACCGAAACGGTTTCAAATCCCGACGACTTACACGATCTCGAGCGAAGCCTGCTCGACGGTTTCTCGGCATTGAACGCCGACGAGACGGTTGTTCGTGACTCTGCGGTTCTGCCTGGAATCTTCGTCGCCCAAATCCAGAGCCGCGTGATCGACCACACGGCGCGGTGGTTGCGGACCAAGGGGCTTGGCTACTACACGATTGGCTCGTCCGGCCACGAGAGCAACGCCGCCGTCGCCTCGGCGCTTCGTGTCACCGACCCTGCACTTCTGCATTACCGGTCCGGCGGTTTCTACTGCGCACGTGCACAACAGCGGCCTGGTCACGACCCGGTCCGCGATGTAGTGGCCGGCATGATGGCGCTCACCGAGGAACCGATTTCTGGCGGCCGCCACAAGGTGTTCGGCCATCATGATCTGGCCGTGATCCCGCAGACATCGACGATTGCCTCGCACCTCCCCCGGGCGCTCGGAGTTGCGTTCGCGATCGGACGCGCCCGACGGCTGGAGCTGACGACAGATTGGCCTCCAGACGCATTGGCCGTGTGCTCGTTCGGTGATGCGGGCGCAAACCACTCGACGGCGCAAGGTGCGATCAACGCTGCCTGTTACACCGCCCACAGCGGGCTTCCCGTACCGCTGCTTTTCGTCTGCGAAGACAACGGAATCGGGATCAGCGTCCCGACCCCGAAAGGCTGGATCGAGGCGACATTTTCGACTCGGCCGGCTCTGCACTACGAGCAGGTCGACGGAACCGATCCAATCGCGGTGTACGACACCACCGCCGCGCTCGCTGACGAGATTCGCCGCACCGGGAAACCGGCCTTCTTGCACCTGCGCACCGTTCGCTACATGGGCCACGCCGGAACCGATGTCGAGTCGAGCTATCGATCAGCGCCCGCGATCCGCGCCGATTACGGACGCGACCCGATCCTCGGCACGGCGCGAGCGCTCGTGGCGAGTGGCGCCCGAACACCGTCTGAGCTCATCGACCAATACCTGACGACGCGAGCCGATGTGCGCAAGGTTGCACTCGATTTGGTCGAGGCGACCACGTTGACGTCGGCCGAACAGATCATCGCGCCGCTATCACCGCGTCGCCCTGAGCTCGTCGCCCAGTCGGCGACGTCGGCCGCACCGGAGCGCGATCGCTCGCACGCATTCGGATCAAACCTGCCCGAACACGAGGCCGCTCTCACGCTCGCAGAATCGATCAATCGAGGACTAGCCGACGTTCTCGCATCGACGCCGAGGGCTCTCGTGTTCGGCGAGGACGTCGGTGCCAAGGGTGGGGTCTATGGGGTCACCCGTGGGTTGCAGAAGAAGTTCGGCGCGGCGCGTGTGTTCGACTCGCTGTTGGACGAACAATCGATCCTCGGGATTGCCCTCGGTGCCGGCGTTTCAGGTCTCGTGCCGATTCCGGAGATCCAATACCTGGCCTACCTCCACAACGCCGAGGACCAGTTGCGCGGCGAGGCGGCCAGCCTGTCGTTCTTCTCGAATGGTCAATACCGCAATCCGCTCGTCGTTCGGATCGCCGGTCTGGCGTATCAGAAGGGGTTCGGCGGACATTTCCACAATGACAACGGCGTCGCCGTCCTACGAGACATTCCTGGGCTCGTGATTGCATCGCCGGGTCATCCATCCGATGCCGCTCCGATGCTGCGTTCGTGTGTTGCGGCGGCGGTCACCGACGGCACCGTGTCGGCGTTCCTGGAACCGATTGCGCTGTATCACACCCGCGATCTGCACGAGCCTGGCGACGGCGTCTGGACGGCACCTTACGCGCCTCCGTCGGAGTGGGCGGATCACCACATTCCGATTGGCGAGGGCCGACTCGTCCGCCAAGGTGATCACGTCCTGATCGTCACGTGGGCGAACGGACTGTTCCTCTCGCTGAGAGCCGCCAAGCAACTCGCCGGTCAAGGCATCTCGTGTCGTGTGTTCGATCTGCGCTGGCTGGCACCGCTCCCGATCGAGCAGGTGCTTACTCACGCCAACGAGGTTGGCAATGTAATGATCGTCGACGAGACGAGACACTCCGGCGGCGTCGGCGAAGGTGTCGTGACCGCACTCGTCGAAGCTGGCTTCAGCGGTTCGATCGCCCGGGTAGCAGCGCGCGACACGTTCATCCCGCTTGGCGATGCCGCCAACCTCGTGCTCGTGAGCGAAGCTGAGATCGTGTCTGCTGTCGAACGACTGTCGCGTTGAGGGCCGTCACGTCTACGGAAGATGTGACTGGAGTTCGGCAACCGTTGGGATGCGACCCTGACCATGTGTCCACCAGAAGTCTGATGGTGACGACAACACGGTCCTCATGTACTGACCGACGAAGGTCGACGACAGCGTGGTGGAGTTGATGATCGAGACGCTCTGGGCCGCAACCATGTAGGTCGGTGAGGCGGCGATTACGGCGTCGACATCGTCGGTTTCGGTGATGTCACCCGAGTTGAGCCAGATCACCTGCGTATCGGTGAGGGGTGTCGCCTGAAGGTTCGCAAACAGTGCGGCAGAGGCCCCGTTCCCGGTGCCGATGATCACCAAGGTCATCGATCCAGAGCCGATTGCCTGACCGGAATGACCGGCATAGCTGGCTGCTACCGGACCTGCCGGTGGGATCGTGGTTGCTGGTGGGACTGTGGTTGCTGGTGGGATCGTGGTTGCCGGGCTGCCTGAGCCGGAAGCGATGATCGTGTACGAACTTCCGTCCGAGGCGACCGTCATATCATGGATCTCGGATTCGTCGCGGAGCAATCCGGCAGTGACGAGATCGGTCTCGCTGGCAGCGTACGAACCGAACTGGGCGAGATGCGATTCTTGTGCCGTGACGAGTGTTCGTTCGTCCCCCGCTGCGGCGCTGACCGTGCCCCGATCGCTGATCCCTCCGACAGCGAACACCACGACGGTGGCGAGCAGCCCGAGGATCACGATCACGATCAGTAACTCGATAAGAGTGAACCCCTCGTCATGTCGAGTTGGGTTTGCGTTCATATCGGTTGTATCGGGCGGATCCTGAGCGACTTGACGCAAGGTT
>JANMTV010000333.1:0-10719 GCA_031390905.1 Ilumatobacteraceae bacterium
TGCGCGGCAGTCGATTCAGGACAGTTTCCGTGGACCCGATCGTCAGGCCCCGTTCGGTGCCATACAGCAGGCACCCGACGACGCAACCACCGCCGACCAACTCGCTGCGTTTCTCGGTCGCTCGCTCTGAGCTCAGCCACAATCGGGGCATACATGTCGTCGTGGAGGGCATTCCGTCGGTCCGGCCGGTTGAGCGTGATCACGCCGACGCCGTCGACGACTTCGATCTGAACAAAATCGGTACCTGATTCCACGATCCGAGCCACCCCCGCGCCGTAGACTCCCGACGATGGCTGCACGGAAGGCGACGAAGAAAGCTCACGAAATCGTCGCCGATCAACTGCGTCAGCAGATCGTGTCTGGCGAACTGTCGGCGGGCGATCGGCTCCCTCCGGAGGATGAGCTGACTGTTCGGTACGGCATCGCCCGAACCACGCTGCGAGAGGCATTGCGGGTACTTGAATCGCAGGGTTTACTGAAGATTCGCCGCGGTCGCGGCGGCGGACCGGTGGTCACACACCCCAACCTCGAACCCGCCGCCAAAGCGTTGTCGGTGTCATTGCAGTTACAGCGCACGACGATTGGTGATCTCGACGCCGCTCGTCGGATGATCGAGCCTCAGATCGCCGCCCAGCTTGCCCGCACCCGTCACGAGGCCGACATCGCGGCGTTGGAGGCGGTCGTCGATGAGGCGCACGCCGCCGCAGAACGAAACGACCAAGCAGCCTTCGGGATCACCGCAGCGACGATGCACGAAACGTTGATCGAGCGGTCAGGCAACAACACGATGGCCACGATCTCGCAACTGCTGCACGAGATGGTTCAGTCGTACTACTCGCGAGCGATGTACGCCGTCGAACAGTCGCACATGCGTCGCGCCGTCCGCTCGTATCGCAAACTGATCGACCTGATTCGGTCAGGCGACAGCGAAGGCGCCGCCGCCCACTGGGAAGCCCAGATGAGCTACACGATCAGCGGCAACGACCCCACCGCCCCCGTCACCGTCCAGTAACCCGTTCATGTCGCGATGGTCACGGCATACGGGGGTTCAGCGCGACATGAACGTGGGTTAGGGCCAATTCGGGCTTAGCGGGTGGCGTTGAGTGTGTGGCTGGGAATGTCGCCGTCACGATCGTTGGGAGACCAGGCGTGCGGTGACATGCCGGTGATCGAATAAATCAGTTCCGAGCACTGCTGTTCCAAATCGCCTGCGGCAATCTTGAGCATCGAACCTGCCGCCGGGTTCCCACCGCCGGCAATGTCGACCAACGGTCGTACCGTCACGCCCTTGACGTGCATGTCGCAGATCAACATCGGTGATGTCGAGCGGGTCAGGCAGGCGCTGATGGTGTTGATAGCCGTACCGCGGCAGCTCCCACGGGAACGCCGTCGATCGGTCGTAGACGAATGCCCCACCAGACACCGTGCCGAGATTCGGGCGCATCTGGACGTACAGCCAGCCACCGATCGAACGTTATGGAACCTCGAACGAAAACCAGATCGAATCCCGAACGGATCCGGATTGCCATCTGTCATCTCTCTAAAATAGGTGAAGCTTTCGGTTCGGGGCAACCTGGACTGGTTCGATCCGGAAAATATAGGTTACGATTTAACTCGTGGCGAGTGCTTGGGAACAGCGACTGGGGTTCTGGTGGATCGCTGAGGACCGCCCGGAGATGCCGGCGATCATCGAGGGACCCGACGGTCCACGCACATACGGGGAACTCGCCGGCGACGCACATCAACTCGTCCATCTGTTCGGTTCGCTCGGGGCAGGTGAGGGTGATGCGATCGGCGTGTTGGTCGACAACGGGAACACGTTGATTGAAACCTCGCTCGCCTGCCAGGAATCTGGGATCCATTTCATTCCGCTCAACGTTCATCTCACGGCACACGAGCTGGCGGCGATCATGGAGCACTCACAGGCCAAGGTGCTCGTGATCGGCGACCGATTCGTCGACCTGCTCTTGGGACTCGACACGACCGCGCTCGATCTGCACGTGTTGGCGGTCGGGGCGATCACCGGCGTCGAGTCACTCGCCGCGGCCCGCCCACGGCACCCGCGCACGGTCCCAGATCAACGTCGTCCTGGTGGGTTGTTCGTCTACACGTCGGGAACAACTGGCAAGCCGAAGGGCATCCGACGGCCAATACCCGACGGCGATGTCGGACAGGTCGCCAACGACGGCGCAATCTTCGGACGGGCGTTCGATTTCCAGCCGTTCGCCGGGCCGATGCTGGTGTCGACCGGCATGTTCCACGGCGGGTCGCACAGCTACTACATGGGCGGACTGAACGTCGGCCATTCGCTCGTGATCATGGCCAAGTTCGACCCTGAAGAAACGTTGCAACTGATCGAACGACACCAGGTTCGTACCGGATACATGGTGCCGACTCAGTTCCATCGGCTGCTGCAACTCCCCGACGACGTGAAGGCCAAGTACGACGTGTCGAGCCTGCACGCCATCGTTCACTCCGCAGCACCGTGCCCGCTGCTCGTGAAGCAGCAGATGATGGCATGGTGGGGTCCTGTCATCTGGGAAACCTACGGGGGGATGGAGGGTGCCGCCACGATCGCCAAGCCACATCGTTGGCTCGAGAAGCCGGGCACCGTCGGGCGGGCGATCAAGGGTATGCGTCTGGCGATCCTCGACGATGACGGGAACGAACTACCCGCCGGGGAGGTCGGACATATCTATCTCGACAACGGGGTCGGATTCTCGTACCACGACGACCCGGATCAGACGACTTCGGCGTTCAAAGGCAAGCGCTTCAGCCTCGGTGATATCGGCTATCTCGACGCCGACGGCTACCTGTTCATCTCCGACCGAGCCAAAGACATGATCATCACCGGCGGCACCAACGTGTACCCGGCAGAGATCGAAGCCACTCTGCTCGACCACCCCAAGATTCGTGACGCCGCCGTAATCGGTGTGCCCGACCCGGATTGGGGCGAAAGCATCGTGGCGATCATCCAGCCGCTGATTGGTGTCGAACAGAACGATCAACTGCGAGACGAGCTGATCGCCTTTTGCCGTGATCGCCTCGCCAGCTACAAGCGGCCGCGCCGGTGGGAGTTCCGCGATCAACTGCCGAGAACGGAAGCCGGCAAGTTGTACAAACGCAAAATCCGCGACGAATATCTGGAGCTCCACGAATGACTGACAAGTCCGCCCCTACACATGACGCGTTCAAGGTCGACGATGAGTTGGAGGCCGAGTTCCAGAAAGCGTTGCAGCATCAACTGACCGATGAGGACATCGAGAAGTCGAAGCTGCTGCTCGGGATCGACACGGCCAGCAAGCAGCGTGAACTCAACGCCGTCGCCACACCCGACGCGATTCGGAACTGGGCGCTCGGAGTCGGCGACGACAACCCGCTCTACACCGACGAGGACTACGGCAACGCCACGAGATGGGGCAGCCAAATCGGTCACGGTACCCAGATGGGTCACATCAAGACCCCGATGCTCGGCGACCCGATTCCGGCCGGGATCAAGGCGCAGACCAAGAGCATGTTCCGTGGTGTGCACGTGTTCGTGTCGGGTGGCACGTGGGAGTGGTTCCGACCGCTGCGGCCCGGTGACCGGATCTTCAGCTTCCGTGGCGAGGAGAGCCTTGACGTCAAGCAGTCCGAGTTCGCCGGTCGCTCTGTGATCCAGGTGAGTCGTGACGTGGCGATCAACCAGTTCGGCGAAGTGCTCGGTGTCTATCGAATCCTGCGAGTGCTCACCGAGCGCAGCAAGTCACGCGAGAAGGGCAAGTACGCCGAGATCGAAGCCGCTCACTACACAGAAGACGACTACGAACGGATCGATGCGATCTACGCCCAAGAGCAGCCGCTCGGCGCCGAGAAGCGGTACTGGGAAGACGTCAACATCGGCGACGAACTGCCGCCAATGGTGAAAGGCCCGACGACGATCACCGAGATGATCGCCTTCCACGCCGGCGGCTACGGATTCGTGCCATATGGGCTGCGTTCGTCGCGGGTCGGCTACAAGAACCGCAAGCGGATCGCACCGTTCTACGTCAAGAACTCGCAGGGGATCTACGACGTCGCTCAGCGCCTGCACTGGGACTCGGAATGGGCCAAGGCAATCGGCAATCCGATGGCATACGACTACGGCGTGCAGCGCCAGTGCTGGTTCTACCACCACGTCGCGGACTGGGCCGGCGACGACGCCTGCATCGTCAATCAGGAGGACTCGATCCGCAAGTTCAACTACATGGGCGATGTCCAGTTTCTGTCGGGCAAGGTCGTCGCCAAACGTGAGGACGGGGGCAACAAGCTTGTCGACCTCGAACTGCACATGATCAACCAGCGCGACACCGAGACCGCCTACGGGACTGCGACCGTCGCCCTGCCGTCGCGCACTGACGGCCTGCCATTGTTTCCCAAGGTTCCGGTCGAGTTGGAACGTCTGGCTGCCGAGATGTTTTCGCGTCATTGCGAACTCGACGCGCAGCGGCGTCGCCGGTAAAGATCGCGACGATGCAGACACGTGAACTCGTCGACGTCGAACTGGTCACCGATGGACTGGAATTTCCCGAAGGCCCGATTGCCTTGCCTGACGGTTCGGTGTTACTGGTCGAAATCCGCGCCGGAACACTGACGAGGGTCGAATCCGATGGCTCCAAATCGACCGTCGCCCATCTGGGTGGTGGACCGAACGGTGCCGCAATTGGCCCCGACGCAGCCGTCTATATTTGCAACAACGGTGGAATAGGAGCTGACCGAGGTGCCGGCCTGATCCAGCGGGTCGATCTGTCGACTGGCGAATCACGCACCCTCTACGCGGCGTCCGATGGTGCAGTGCTCGTTGCACCAAACGACTTGATTTTCGATCACACCGGCAACTTCTGGTTCACCGACCTTCGCGGCAACACAGTTCACTACGCTGCACCGGACGGTTCGTCGGTTCGTACTGTGTTACGGCGCGTGGATATGCCGAACGGTGTCGGGCTTTCGCCAGATGGAGCCGTGCTGTACTGGGCGCAGACTCAAACTCGCCAGGTAGTCCGACGCCACATCGAGCAGCCCGGCGTACTGACACCATCGGTCGGTCATGACACGACGGCTGTCATCGTAAACGGCGCGATTGATCCGTTCTCGTTGCTGATCGGCCTGCCCGGTGCGACCGAACTCGATTCGCTCGCCGTCGATTCGTCTGGTGCAGTGTGTGTCGGAACGCTGGTCAGCGGCGGGATCCTCGAGGTTCCCTCCGACGGCGACCCGGACGGCGTCGTGCACTGGACGCTTCCCGGTCGACTCGCCGACAATCTGGTGACCAACATCTGCTTCGGTGGACCCGACCTCACGACCGCCTATCTGACATGTTCCGAAACCGGTCGGCTCGTCCGGTGCACGTGGCATCGCCCAGGTCTCGCGCTCCATACCTGAACCCACCCGTGAACCTGGACGAAGACCTGGACGTGAACCCCGAAATGACACTGACCAACGACCAGATCGCGCTCAAAGCGCGCTGGTACGCCGAAGGCTTCTTCGGACCAGAAACGCTGGCCGATCACATGCGGCGCGGGGCCGAATCGTTCGCGCCGGCGACGATGCACTTCGTTGGCGGGCCAGCGCGCCCCTCGGAGGGCACGTCGATCCGGCTCGATGAGATGTACCGCCGCAGCCTTGGTTTGGCGAACGGGTTGTCGAAGCTCGGCATCGGACCGGGCGACGTCGTGGCAGTGTGGGTCCCGAACTGGTTGGAGGGAGCGCTCACGTACCAAGCGTCGTTCATGCTGGGAGCCACCGTGGTCCCGATCATCCATATCTATGGTCCGCATGAAGTCGGGTTCATCCTCCGCCAATCCGGTGCTCGCCTACTCGTGATGCCGGATCGGTGGCGAACGATCGATTATCGCCAACACTTCGATGCGCTCACGAACATCCCGGCGCTCGAGCATGTCGTCCTGATCGGCGACGGCGGGCCTGCGGGATCGATTCCGTGGACGCAGCTGGCCGAGAACGAACCGCTCCAGTCGCTCCCGACCACCGATCCAGATGATCGGTGCCTGTTGATCTACACATCGGGAACTGCGGCCGATCCGAAGGGAGTCCAACACTCTGCCAACACGCTCGTTGCCGAGATTCGCACTACCGCGGCGGCACTTGGGGATCGCGGTTCGGTGAGTCTGGCGGCGTTTCCTGCCGGTCATATCGCGGGCGTGCTCGGGTTGATGCGGATGTTCGTCCTCGGTGCCTCGTCGGTGTCGATGGATCAGTGGGAACCGGCCCTCGCTGCCCGCCTCGTCGAGGAGTATCGGATCAGCTCGACTGCCGGAGCGCCGTTCTATCTGGCCTCGCTACTCGACGAGGCCTCGCGTCAGGGCACCGACTTGAGCAGCATGACGAGCTATATGGTCGGCGCTGCCAGCGTCCCCGCCTCGCTGGTCGAACGCGCCGACGGCGCCGGGGTTCCCGTCTATCGCGCCTACGGATCGAGCGAGCATCCAGTGATCACCACCGGGACACCGTCCGATCCGCTCCACAAGCGGGCCGGAACCGATGGGCGTTTGACGCCAGGCAACGAGATTCGGCTGCTGGACGACGAGGACCGCGAGGTCGGGATCGGCGAGGACGGCGAGATCGTCAGCCGCGGCCCGGAGATGTTCCTCGGCTACACCGATCCGGCACTCAACGCCGAGTCGTTCTTACCTGGCGGATGGTTTCGTACCGGCGACATCGGCCGCCTCGACGTCGACGGCTACCTGACGATCACCGATCGGAAGAAGGACGTGATCGTCCGCGGCGGCGAGAACATCGCCTCGAAGGAGGTCGAGGACATCCTGATGCTGCACCCCGCTATCGTCGAGGCCGCCGCGGTCGGGATCCACGATGAGCGGTTAGGTGAGAAGGTGGCCGTGTTCGTGCAGCTTCACCCGGGTCAGATCATCGACCTGTTCGAGATCCGTCAGCACTTCATCGCCGCCGGAGTTGCCAAGCAGAAGACCCCGGAACATCTCGAGTTCGTCTCCGAGTTCCCGAGAAGCCTGAGCGGCAAAGTCCGTAAGGTCGAACTCCGCGACCGGTTGCGCAACAACCCGACTCGATAGACTTGACACTGTTGTCAGATTCGGCACGTGGGTTTGTGACACGTGGTATGTGCAAGGTCTCGATCATGCAGCTCATAGGTTCCAGTGGAATCGTTGTCGGCGGGGCCGGTGGGCTCGGTGCAGCAACGGTCCGGCGGCCTCGGTGGCGATGACGCTCGCCGCGGCTTGGCCGTCGATGATTTCCTTGGCGATGTTTGGGCCGGTCAGCGCCGCCGCCGGGTGCCCGGGAAGTACGTCTCGGATGACCTCGGTCATTCGCAGCAACGAACCTTGCTCCAAACCTTTGGTGGGACTGACGATCGGAATCCAGGGATGAACGTGGGTCGGAAGGCGTGCGACGGTACACCGACGATCAACAGTTCCGCCTGTCCTACCGCTTTGTCGATGTCGTCAGTGGCATCGAGCCCGATGGGCAGCATGTGGCCAGGCAGATAGCGACTGTTGGCCCGATCCGTTCGGATCTCGCCAGCCACGTCGGCATCACGCGCCCAAAGCATGGTCTGATGGCGTCCGGCCACGAGTGCGGCCACCGTGGTTCCCCATGATCCGGCGCCCAACACCGTTACCCGCATGCCCCTACTCTGCAGTCTCGACGGGCGACGTTAGCCCATGGAGGAAGGTTAGGGGTTCCCTTCAGCCGGCAGCGGAAACTTGCTCGACCGTTTGGGCGTTGACCGCTTGGCGACACCAAGCAGGATCCCGCCGGCAATCAACATGATGCTCAAGACGACCGCAAAGAACATCACATACCAGACACCGTCGGCGTAATCACCGTCTTCCATGGGTGGCAGGTTGACGATCAAAATGATCATGGCGAGCAGCGCGATTCCCGAGGCGAGGAATCCTTTCCACGATCTCGTGGATTCGAACAGGACGGCTGGTCTCGATGCCCGCCACGCCAGCACGGCGATGCAGACGGCAACGAAGGCGATCAGCACGAGGATCAGGGCGTACACGCTTCCTCCGGTGAAGATCGCTCCGATCGTCGCCGCAATTGCGACTGCGAACGCGATCGCGGCGACGAGGTTGACGGGTGGACGGTTCATGCGGGCCTCCAGGTGTAGCGACGGAACGGTGATCATCAGGTCTCGAATTGCTCGCAGCCAGCTGCGAACGCTTCCGTCGTCGTCGATCTGCTGTTCGAACACGGCGATCAAGTCGGAGCGGTACTCATCGCGAAACGACTTCGGATACAACCTGGTCAGCCGCCGGTAGGTGGCAGTATGGATGTCACTCACGCCGACAGCCCTTCCAGACCTGGCACTCCACGGAACTGGTTGACCAGTAACCGAATCCGATCGAGCTCGGTTCGTGCTACCCGATCACCCTGACTCGTCAGCTGGTAGTAGCGCCGACGTTCGTTGTCTGCGCGGTCCCGATCGTCGGTGGTTTCGATGATCAGCCGATCGCCGAGGAGACGATTGAGGGTCCCATACAGCGTGCCGGGGCCCATCCGAACCGCACCCTGGCTTTGGTCGTCGACGAGCCGCATCAGCGCGTACCCGTGGTTCTCGCCAGCGAGCAGTGCAAGCAGCAGATACATAGACGCGGCCGGCATCGGTTTGTCGGTTCGACGATTCACCATAGTCACAGTTTGATATATCGAACTTCGATAGTCAAGAGAATTCCCGAGGCAGCATCGCGCTATGACGTGGACGCGCCCTGTGCCACTCAAACCTGCGATCGGTTCACCACATGTAGCGTGCTTGTGTGCCTGATCTCGAGCGACAGAAGGTCCGAAGTAAGTTCGAGGCGTTCGTGCTCGACGCAAGCGCAGGCGTCACGCACAAGGTCCACGGGCAGGCGAAGCGCGACGTGATCGGTGCAATGCAGGGGACGATCGTCGAACTGGGTCCTGGCACTGGCGTCAACATGCGTTACTACGCTCCCGGGGTCCACGTGATCGGCATCGAACCGAATCGACTGATGCACGAACGGCTGCGCGCCAAAGCCGCAGAACACGACGTCGATCTCGAGATTCGCACGCTGCGCGGCGAGTCGATCGATATCGATGACGAGTCAGCCGATGGAGTGATCGGCACGCTGGTTCTCTGCGGCGTTGATGATCCGCGGCAAGTGGTGAACGAAGTCCGTCGGGTGCTCAAGCCCGGCGGCACGTACTTCTTCATCGAGCACGTGATTGCCCCAGTTGGCAGCACGACCAGAAAGGCGCAGCGGGTCCTTCTCCGCCCGCACCGATGGCTGTTCAACGGGTGTGAGATCACGCGGGAAACCGCCTCGGTAATTCGGTCGGCGGGATTCACAGACGTCGAGATTCGCGAGATCGACACGGGCATCCGATCGGGTCACGTCCGCCACTTCATCTCGGGAACCGCGACCAAGTAGCGACGAAGCAGGAACTTCGCCGTGGCTAGATCACGGCGATCGAGTTGCCAGGCGAGGAATCGGACTGGCCGTTTGCAAGCGACTTCGCGACAGACACCGCCACGATCGAACCCGGTCAGTACTACCCCAACACGATGTGATCACATCGCCGTCGCCGCCTACGCGGTGGGGTCAAGAGTTGTTCGATGACAGCAACCATATCGCCCATTTGAACCCAATGCAACACATGTACGTTAGAATAATGTGAAGTTTCGCAGTAGGAACGGACCATGAGATCTTGTTCAAAGCGGATGCTGCCGATATGCCGTTCGGGTCTGACCTCTCTGAACTGGATGGCCACGCGACATCCGCCTGCACGATTGGGAGCAATCCGTCGAAGCGGCATACTCGTGGGTTCCGGCGAGAAACGACTCGCTAGACGTCGTCGCCGAACTGCGCCATGGACAACAGTTTGTTCAGGGCCCGATTCCCAGACGGTCTCCCGCGGGGAGCAACCTGACGTTCCGAACCTTGACGCCGGCGACCGTGGCCACCTCTCCTTCGGTGGTGGCACTCACCGCTGTTTGGGTTCACATCTCGCCCGCCGCGAACTCAAGATCGTCGTCGAGGAACTTCACAAACCGATTCCCGATTACGGGATCGAGCCCGGATTCGAGCCGCGCATCGTGTGGCCGTCGGGCACACATCACTTGGTTTCCCTGCCGTTGCGCTTTGCGCCCGTTCGATCTGAGAGAGTTTGGTATGAAGATCACGATCGATGAATCTCGCTGCACCGGTCACGCCCGGTGTGTCGTCGTGTCGCCGTCGTTGTTCACCGACGACGACCGCGGTTACGGAGTGGTGATCGGAGATGGCGCCGGGCCGGCTGACTTGCTCGAGGATGCCCG
The DNA here is from genome assembly GCA_031390905.1 of Ilumatobacteraceae bacterium. Taxonomy (GTDB): domain Bacteria; phylum Actinomycetota; class Acidimicrobiia; order Acidimicrobiales; family Ilumatobacteraceae; genus Ilumatobacter. The sequence goes on from JANMTV010000333.1 coordinate 10,298, forward strand.
GCGGGCCGTCAACTCGTGTCCAGAACAGGCGATCAGCCTCACCTGATCCGAGTCGGTGCGTCTGCAACATGGCTGCCACCTGCCCCGTGATGCGGGTGATGTCGGCTGTGATGGCTGGGATGTTCCTTGCCGCCCTCGATCAGACAATCGTGGCCACGGCTTTCTTCGCTCGCACACTGCAGTCGGCGCCCTCACGCCGGACTGACGGGTCAGATCCCCAACGACTTGGCGATGATCGTTTTCATGATTTCGTTCGTGCCGCCGTAGATCGACGTGACACGGGCGTCGGCATAGGCGCGGGCGATCGGGTACTCGGTCATGTATCCGTAACCGCCGAACATCTGCAGACACTCGTCGACCGCTCGCTTCTGAAGATCGGTGCACCAGTACTTCGCCTGCGCTGCCTGTGCCGGTGTCAGCGT
>JANMTV010000335.1:0-1826 GCA_031390905.1 Ilumatobacteraceae bacterium
GCCACACCGGGCAGTGCCCGGTCGGCATCACTACTCAGGATCCAGTCTTGGAAAGGCGACTCGACCCCGATGTCGGTGCCGCCTGGGTGACCAACTATTTGCGGGCAATGACCATGGAACTGACCACCCTGGCACGCGCATGCGGGAAATCGAACGTCCACAATCTCGAGCGCGAAGACCTAGCCGCCCTCACGATCGAAGCCGCGGCGATGGCGGGGGTGCCCCTCGCTGGCACTCATTGGATTCCGGGTCGGTAGGCGACTAGTCCTCGCCGGGAACTACCAGGACCGGACATGGGGCATGGTGAAGGACTCGCTGGCTGACGCTCCCGAGAGCGAGGCCCAACCACGCCGAATGGCCCCGGTTCCCGGTGACGATGAGGTCGCAATTTTCGTTGCTCGCCGCCTCAAGTATCTCGTGAGCGGGGCCTTTCACGCCTGCGTAGCTCTGCATCTCCTTCGCCACCGCGCCGCCGGCCGCCTTGATGGCAGCGGCCGCCTCTTCGAGCACCGCAATTGATTCCTCGGGTGGCGGTAGACCAGCTCCGACCCGCGCCGACGTGGGCATGATCACGTTGATGAGGACAATTCCGGCACCGTCTTTGGCCAGTTGCGAGGCGACTTTGATCGCTGCCTGGTTGGCGGCCGATCCGTCGACGGCAACGAGAATCTTCTTGAACATGTCGCCTCCTCCTCATCCAAAGCGGTGGTGAGTGTATTAAGCCGGCTTCTGATCGTGTCGGGTCAACTGGCACCGGTGTGCCTTGACGAACCATCGGCCACAGTGCCCTGACCGCCTTCCGCCTGACGTCCAGGACCCGGCAAACCCCCCTGTCTTGCGGTTCCGCTGTGCCGGCCTCCCTCTACTCTCATACCAACGCGGCCAAGGACTCGCCGGAGTTTCCAGCCGATGGCGTCCTCGAGGCGATGCCGTGCGATGTGATGGTGGCCGAGTTCCGGGAGGCTTCAGTCGAGGCGGCGCTGGAGTTGACGAGAATTGTCACAGGGTCTGTCGACAATGAAGACATGGTCAATCAACAGGGGGCAGGTTTTGCGTTGTGTGTCCGGCGATTCTGACAGGGCGGCAACGAAGGTTCTGCTCTCGGCAGTGCAAAAACCGAGACACGAACAACCGGAATCAAGACTATGCCGCTCAGCTAAGGCGTGGGGCGAGGAGAAAGCGTGAAGCAATCACGATTTTGGGCGGTAGGTGTGAAGTGCGGGTACGCACGAAACAGCGCAGCCCTTCACTTCCATCACTTCATTTGGTCAAAAGGACTTCGGCCTCGACCTGCGCGCCCTGTCGAACCGAAGATGGTCCAGCATCCTCGTCGAGCTTCAGAAGTGTGAACTCCTTTGTGCGAACTGCCACGCCGAGACGCATCACCCGAACGAGGCAGCTCGGCTGTGAGCTGGTCCTCTGAATTCGCGACCTCGTACACTCCCCAGCCAGGGCCCGTAGCTCAAGGGTCAGAGCAGCGCACTCATAATGCGTCGGTTGCAGGTTCGAGCCCTGCCGGGCCCACAGAGCGCACAAACGATCCCGAGGAGCGGGCGATCAAGACTGATTTCAGGAAGGAGTTGCGGGAGCTTTTCGGGCCTCCGACCAAGGACTTCGTTCTGGTGACGGTGCCTGAGCTCAGCTTTCTGATGGTCGATGGGATGGGAGATCCCAACACCGCTCAGAGTTACGCGGCGGCTGTCGAGACCTTGTACTCCGTGTCGTACGCCCTCAAGTTCGCCGGCAAGAAAGAACTCGAGCACGACTACGTGGTTCCTCCGCTGGAAGGACTTTGGTGGGCCGACGACCCAGCAGTGTTCGTCACG
>JANMTV010000049.1:0-4384 GCA_031390905.1 Ilumatobacteraceae bacterium
CGAGAGGTCAGCGATGAGCTGGAGACGTGTCTGCTCGGTTTCCTCCAGGGAGGAGGCGAGGGCGTTGACGTCTGCCGCCAACGCCGCCAGCTCCGTCTCGGCGGGTAACGCCACCCTTTCGCTGTAAGAACCTTCCGCCAGTCGGCGGGTGGCGATCCGCACCCGGTCAAGCGGCCTGATGATTCGCCTTGCCACCAGCGCCGACACCACGAGCGCCACCACCACGCTCACCAACACCCCCACAGCCAGCGCCCGGCCTATCGAGACGGCAAAGGCGGTGTCCAGTGCCTCGGACACCCCGGCCATCATCCCCGAGCCCGGGAGCATCTCCGCCATATGGCCGGCGAAGAAGGCGGGGGCAGTTACCGAGGCGACCACTGCCAACGTAAGCGCCCCGGACAGCACCACGGCCAGATAGGAGGCAAACAGCCGGACCCGCAAGGTGCGCCACCGGCTCATTCCGGATTCTCCATCAGCCGGTAGCCGACCCCACGAACGGTGTCTATTACTTTCGGGTTGTGGGCGTCGTCGCCCATTGCTTGCCGGAGGTTGCGGATGTGAACGTCGACCACCCGCTCGTCTCCAAAGAAGTCCCACCCCCAGACTCGTTCCAGCAGTTGCCGCCGGGTGAAGACCCGGCCGGGGGCGGACGCCAGTGCCGTCAGCAGATCGAACTCGAGCACCGTCAGGTCCACCGGACTCCCCGAGTGCGTCACCAGGCGACGGCCGTTGTCGATATGAAGTGCACCTAGCTCAATGACATCCCCGGTGGTTTCCGGTGAACGGCTCCGACGGAGGAGGGCCTTGACCCGGGCCGACACTTCGCGGGGGCTGAAGGGTTTGGTCACGTAGTCGTCGGCACCCAGCGTGAGCCCGAGCAGCTTGTCAACCTCCTCGGATCGGGCTGTCAGCATCAGTACGTAAGCAGTTGAGGTCTTGCGTAGCTCGGCCAGCACCTCGAAACCATCTTTGCCGGGGAGTCTGACGTCGAGCACGACCGCCTCGGGGTGATGGGTTCGAACCTGTTCCAGAGCCTCCTCGCCCGTAGCAGCTTCCGACACTTCAAACCCCTCGGCCACCAGATAGCGGCGAAGGACATCGCGTATTTTCGGTTCGTCGTCTACGACCAATACTCTGATGGACATGTTGCCAATGCTATGAGGCGGCCCGCAGAAGGGGCCGCCTCATAGCTCCGAGGGATTGGTCAGCCGTTGGTGCCATCGGTCATCGGGCAGGCCTCCCGCTCGTGCCGTTCATCCCGTTCATGCCGTTCAGGTTCCCGATGGCGCCCGGGCCGATGCCCATCATGCCGTTCATCCCGTTCATGCCGTTCATGTCCCCTATCGCGCCCGGGCCGATGCCCATCATGCCCGTTGAGCTCGTCGTCCCCACAATGCCGGCCATCTGGTTGTGCATTGTCTGGTGGTCGATTTCGGAATCCCCGAGGTAGGGGCAGGTAGCGGCCGTTTGATCGGATTGAGGAGACCGGGCGCTCGCTACCACGGTGGGCACCGCGACCAGGGCCGCTGCCAACCCGATTGCAGCAATGGTTGTCCGTTTCATCACAGTCACCTTCTTTCCAGAGTGGCCAGCCGCTCCACGTACTCATCCTGATTGATCTCGCCGCGGGCAAACCGCTCTTCGAGAACGCCGCGGGACGCTGGCGGGCTCTTGGCTTGGGCAGTGGAGCCGGCCGTGTCACGTACCAGCCACACCACTAACCAGACGATCGCCACCATCATCAGGGGGCCGATCAACCACATTCCCCAACCGGACCATCCATACATCATGTCCTTGCTCCTTTCGAGACTTCGACTGATGACATTGCACACCAGCCAGATGAAGTCCAATAGGGCGCCGACATGAAGAACCGATGAAGAGTGCCAGGACCCGGAACTCCTCAGGCCCCCTCATCGGTGTCGGTGGCCATGTCAAAGTCTTCGCTGGTGGCCAAGAAAAGTCCTCGCGGTGGTGACTGGTAGGTAATCCGCTGCGGGGCCTCCTCGAGGGGTGATCGTGACTGATGCAAGTCAGGACACGAGCACCCACCCGAGGAGGTTGCCGCCATGTTGTCAGCGAGGAAGACGATGGATGTTGTTGCTGCCTTTAGGGACGTAGGCACGTATCGGGGCGCTGCCGAGATTTGTGGTGTGACCCCGAAGACGGTGAAGCGGAAGGTGTTGGCCTGGGAGGCCGGCGAGTTGGATGATCAGCGGGTTGGTCGGGAACCGCTGGCGAGGAACACCGATGCGGTCCGTGGTCTGGTGGGGAAACGGGTGGACGACACCCGGGCGAAGATCACGGCGAAGAAGCTGCTGCCCGCAGCTCGGGCTGCCGGGTATGAGGGGTCGGATCGGAACTTCCGCCGTCTGGTAGCAGCAGAGAAGAAAGCCTGGAGGGGCAAGAACGCCTATCAGCGGCGTCCGGCCGTATGGACCCCGGGTCAGATGCTGGTGATCGACTGGGGGACCATTCCGGGCACCGGGATCAAGGTGTTCTGTGCGGTGTTGGCCTGGTCCCGGATCCGTTTTGTCCGCTTCGCCCGTGACGAGACCGCGGCCACCACCTTCACCCTGCTGGCCGAATGCTTTGAAGTGCTGGCTGGGGTACCGGCCAAGGTGTTGGCCGACCGGATGGGCTGTCTGAAAGCAGGAACGGTGGCCGGGGTGGTGATCCCCACTCCCGACTATGTCCGCTTCGCCACCCACTACCGGTTCTCACCCGACTTCTGTCGGCCCGCCGATCCGGAATCGAAGGGGATCGTCGAGCATCTGGTCGGCTACGCCAAACGAGACCTGCCCAGGCCGGATTCCGATGATCTGGCCGTCTGGAATGAGGCGGCGGCCTCCTGGTGTGGCGAGGTGAATGGCCGGGAGCATTCCGAGGTCTGCGCCATCCCCGACCTCCGGTTGGACAGCGAACGGGGCCTGTTGGGGGGTTTGCCCTCGATGCGTCCCCGGATCGGCCAGGTCGAGCTCCGCAAGGTGGACAAGCTCTCCACCATCCGGGTGGCGTCGGTCAGGTATTCGGTGCCCTCACCTCTGGTGGGCCAGGGGGTGGAGGCGGTCACCTACGACGGGACGGTGCGCATCTATACCCTCGACGGGGAGTTGGTCGCCACTCATACCCAGCTGGCGGCGGGGGAGGCGTCGATTCACGATGAGCATTACCCCACCCCACGGAAGGCGCCGTCGCGCGGACCACGAGCCCGCACCGAGATCGAAAAGGTCTTCCTGGCCCTGGGGGAGCCGGCGGAGGCGTTTATCACCGCCGGTGCGGCCGCCGGGATGACCCTTCTCCCCAAGCACATCGACCGGATCGTCACCGAGTTGATCCCCGCCCACGGCGCCGCCGCGGTGGCGAAGGCGTTGGAGCGGGCGGTCAGGTTCGGGCGGTTCCGAGCCGACGATATCGCCTCCATCCTGGCCATCGGACCTGCCGTTCCGGAGGCGTTCGAAGCCGGTGAACGGATCGTGGTCGACCTGCCAGCGGTTGAGGTCCGCAGCTTCGACGCCTACCGGATCGGCGGCCTGCGATGACCGTCGACCGCCCACCAGTGTTGCCGGCTGATCTGGAGGCCGGGTTGAAACGGCTCAAACTGGCTGCCATCCGCCGTGACGCTCCCGAGGTCCTGCTGACCGCCAGAACGCAACGGTGGACCCCCGAAGAGACTCTCCGGGTCCTGATCGGAATGGAAGTCACCGCCCGGGACGAGTCCAACACTCGCAGTCGGATCAAGGCCGCCCGCTTCCCGCTCGAGAAAACCCTCGACCAGTTCGATCTGGTCCACTCGTCCATCCCGGCGGCCACCCACAACTATCTGGTTACCCTCGACTGGATCCCCCGCGCCGACAATCTTTGTCTGATCGGACCAGCCGGGACCGGCAAAACCCACTATCTCATCGCCCTCGGCCGTCAGGCGGTCGCAGCCGGATACCGAGTCCGCTACTACGGCGGGATCGAACTGGTCGAGCAGCTGTGGCGGGCCCAAGCCGACAACACCGTCGGCAAAACCGTCGAAGGAATCTGTCGGAATGATCTGATCATCATCGACGAGATGGGCTTCGCCCCCCTAGAACCCATCCTCTCCCAGCTCCTCTTCCGGCTCATCTCCGCCGCCTACGAGAGACGCTCGGTGGCCGTGGGCTCGCACACCCCATTCGAGGACTGGGGCCGGTTCCTCCTCGACCAGCCCACCGCCGTCGCCATCTTGGACCGGTTGTGCCACCACGCCCACATCATCACCACCAGAGGAGACAGCTACCGGCTCACCCACCGCACAACCGGAGGAGGTGACATCAAGACCTAAACGCGAGGACTCTGGTTGGCCACCAGCGAGGACCGCCGATGGCCACCAGCGAAGACATCAGCTTGGCCGTTGACA
>JANMTV010000056.1:0-3453 GCA_031390905.1 Ilumatobacteraceae bacterium
TCGTTGAGTTCGTAGGTCGAGTCGACTGGGACTCGCAGTTTTCCCTGCTCGAAGTCGGGCAGCACGCGTCGTTCCAGCAGGCGGGCGACAATCGCTTTCTCTTCGAGTGGACGGGCGCGCAGCGTCGATCCGTGGATTCGCGCACGCTTCTGCATCAGTGTGAGCGCGTTGAGTTCGGCCTTGGCTCCCCCACCCACGCCAATCACGCAGATTCTGCCTCCGATCGCCAGGTTGTCGAGATCACTGGCAAGGTTTGGCCCGCCGACCAATTCCAGAACGACGTCGAACGGCCCAGCTGCGGCAACGTCTTCCGAGGACACGACCGTGGCTCCGAGAGCGGTGACGGCGTCAGTCAGTTCTAGACGACGGATCGTCGTGAACACCTGCGCCCCAACCGCGCGAGCCATTTGAATCGCCGACGTCCCTACCCCGCCGGCACCGCCATTCACCAGCAACTTCTCGCAGACCGTCAGCCCGGCTTGGGTGAACAAGGCGTCGTAGGCGGTGCTGAAGGTCTCGGGCAACCCACCCGCTTCGGCCCAACTCAGATTCGACGGAACGGGCATCAGGGTGCGCTCGTGGACAGCGATCATCTCGGCCTGACCGCCACCGCCGACGATCCCCATCACACGATCACCGACCGCGAACCGAGTCGCGCTCGGTCCGCACTCCACGACTTCACCGGCGAATTCGAGTCCAGGAATATCAGCGGGCCAGCCGGGAGGCGCCGGATAGAACCCGTACATCTGCGACAGGTCAGCCCCGTTCAGCCCTGCCGCGCGAACCCGTATCAGCACCTCACCAAGACCAGCAACCGGATCAGCACGAACCTCGACCCGAACCCCACCGTCAGCAATCACACAAGCACGCATGCGTCTATCCTGCTCGACCCAGTCGACGCATCATCGATCAGGGGAGATGCAACTCTGCATGTTAGGATGCGACTATGTCCAAGACCGTCCAGATTCGAGACCTCAGCGACGAGGTGTACGCCGCGATCGCACGACGGGCGGCAGCCGCCGAGTTGTCAGTTCCCGAGTACCTCCGCAAAGGCATCGAGCGAATGGCCGCCAGACCGTCCGTCGAAGAGTGGCTGGAACGAACTCGACGCCCAAGCGTAGAAGGCCCGGCGACCGACACCCTCGCGGCACTCGACGAACTCCGGGGGCCGTGGCCGACATGATCGTCGTTGACGCGTCGTGTTTATACGAAGTCGTCGCCAACACCGCACGATCGGAACAGGTGCGAACACGGATGCTTTCCGACCCGGATCATGCAGCACCCCATCTCGTCGACATCGAAGTGTTCAGCATCATCCGTCGCGAGGAACTTGGGGGTGCACTCGATACGACTCGGGCAACCTTGGCGCTGGATCAGCTTCACAACTGGCCGGGTGAACGATTCCCACACCGCGCCCTGCTCCAACGCGCCTGGGAGCTTCGTCACAGCGTCAGAGGATGGGATGCTGCCTACGTTGCGCTGGCTGAGGCGCTCGACGCCACACTCGTGACGTTCGACGAACGACTCGTGCGTGCAGTCGGGCCGCGGTGCCCGATCGAACTCCCCTAGATCAACTTCGGAAGCTCAACTCCCGAGGCCGGCGTCGCGCATGGCTTGGGTTCGTGATCGGATTCGTTTGATCCAATCGTCGTAGATCAACCACGGCTCCCGCTGGGCCACGTCGGACGAACTCCTGAACGAGCGCACGGCCAATCCCGTTCGCCCCTCCCGTGACCACAGCGACGGCGCCCTCGATCTGCATGATCGCCAAGAGTACAGTTGACAAAACCGTCAACTCGTAGGGAAGGTCGCAATGAGGTGGAAAATGCAATGAGGGGTGGTCCAAGCATCAAACACCTCGACGACGTGCCAGCCGAAGAAATGCTGCGCTATCAGTTCGCCGAGGGACACACCGCCTCGATCTGGGAGAAGTGGATCGAGCTGTCGCCGCGCTACGTCGCCTTCTGGAACAAGTGGGATCCCGGCGAGATGTCGGCACTCCACGTCGTGTGCGGCCCAGGAACGCACATCATGTTGGAGTGGGGCGACCTGTTCGGTCCATGGGAGGCCGGACCGGAGGGTTGCGAATTGTATGGCTTCATCGCTGGCGAGGGTTCGCCGTTCTCAGGTGATCCAGAAACGTTCCAGGCCCTGCTCGACGAACGTGGAGCGCACATGGTTCCGCTGCCGCTGCCGACGCGATTGCCGCCGTGGGTGATGAGTAAATTCACGCAAGGCAACGTTGTGAACTGGACCACCGACGAACCATCAGACGAGACGTAGATGTTGAACAGGAGGGTTCGGCGATGGGAGCCGGGGAGCCCGTGAAACAGGTCATCTGGTACGCCGAAGGAGCCAACTCACCGCGGGTCAGCCCCACCGAGGTAGCACGTCTCGCCGGTCTGACCGACACACCGATCGTGATGCTCGGCTGGACGGTCGAGCGGATGCCGTGGATCGATGATCAGTCCTTCGCCGCCTCGACGGTGCTCGCCGGCTACGGACTCTCGGCGGCTGTCAACGAGGGTCGTATCACTCCGCTGCCAGTTCGACTGTCGGCGGTTGCGTCGTTGTTGGAGTCGACACCGCCTGCGGTCGGGGTAGTAACTGGGGTTCGGCGGGGGTCGTCGCTGGCCTTCGGGTCGTCGGTCGGATGGGGCGACGTACTCGCCAAGGTCGCCGGCAAGCTCGTTGTCGAGATCGATGAGCACGGCGACGACCTCGGTGCCCCCTTGATCGAGGGCAACATCGTCGCCACGGTCGAACGCGTGCCGTTGTCCGGCGATTCCGCCGCCCGCTCGCGCCCAGCCGACGAGATCGACCTGCACATCGGCCGACTCGTCACCTCGCTGCTTCCTGACCAGCCGACATTGCAGTTCGGACCTGGCGGAATCGGTGAGGGGATCGCCCGCGCCCTCGACCGACCGGTGCGGATTTGTTCGGGGCTCGTCACGGACGCGATGGCGTCGCTGCACGAGCGCGGCCTGTTACTCGACCCGGTGATCGCAGCCTACGCATGGGGCGGCGGACCGATCAGACGCCTGGCCGGCGCTGACATGCTGACCCTCACGTCATCGACCGTGACGCACGACATCTCGCGACTCTCGGCGATTCCGCGCTTCGTGGGGTGCAACACCGCTATTCAGGTTGGGCTCGACGGCTCGGTCAACGTCGAACGGGTCGGCACTCGGACGATCGCCGGGGTCGGAGGTCACGCCGACTTTTGCGCGGGTGCCTCACGCTCGGTCGGCGGCCTATCGATCATCGCCGTTCGTTCGGCAACCGGGCGTGGCGAATCGACGATTGTCCCGACGGTCGACGTCGTATCGACGCCGCGGTGCGATATCGACGTCGTCGTGACCGAGCACGGGATCGCCGATCTGCGCGGCGTGAGCGACGCTGAACGAGCGCGTCGCCTGAAAGCCATCGCCGGATGAAAGCCGCCGTCTACTA
>JANMTV010000050.1:0-19133 GCA_031390905.1 Ilumatobacteraceae bacterium
TTACGGCAGGAATCCCCAGTACACCGATCGCACCGACGGCGAGTGCCAGTGCAAACACGCTGGCGGTGATCCGACCCGGTGCCCGTCGGAATTGTCGGAGTGCGCCGCGCATCACGTTGCTCCCTGCTCGGTCACGGACGCCAGGCGACCATCGATCATCGATACGACGCGTGTCGCCGCAGCGGCGAGCCCGAGGTCGTGTGTGATCAGGACGACCGTGGTGCCACTAGCTGCAACCCCTACCAGCAAGTCGAACACGGCGTGGCCGTTGCGCTGATCCAGGGCACCTGTTGGTTCGTCGGCGACGAGCACGGCAGGCTTGGTCACCAGCGCCCTGGCGATGCCGACCCGCTGGCGCTCGCCGCCACTCATCTGGGCTGGCAACTTGCGGGCATTGCCGGTGAGACCGACGCGGTCGAGCGCTGAGTCCACCGCGCTACGACGATCACGGCGACCGATCTTGCGAGCACCAAGCTCGAGCGCAAGTTCGACGTTCTCGAAGGCGGTCAGCGTGGGTAGTAGGTGAAAGTCCTGAAAGACAATGCCGACGTTGGCCCCGCGCCACGCCGCCAACTTGTCGCGCTTGAGTGCATCGATCCGAACCCCGTCGATTACAAGCGAGCCAGATGTTGGTGTATCGATCCCGGCGATCAGTGCTCCGAGCGTGCTCTTGCCAGAACCTGAGGGTCCGATCACAGCCAGCAGTTCACCGCTGGTGATGTCAAGATCGACGCCGGCAATCCCGACTTGAGCAGCGTTTCCCTTACCCCATATACGGGTCAGGTTGCGGGCCTGAATGAGCGCAGGACTGGAGGTTGCAACCGCGACGGGCGGAGGCGTGAGGACAGATGTCGGATGCATACCTCAATCATCGAGAACTCAGGCGTTCGAGCACATGGAGCGCTCCGGTCAATCGAACGTGGGGATAACCCCACCATCACACACGCCGCAAGCGATACCAAGGGTGCCGTCACGACGACCACGAACAACAACCGTCTGTTGGAAGCGTGAAATCGAGTTCGGTATGCGCAGACGCAACACCCGGCGAGAGCATCAATCCGATTGCACCGCAGAACGCCCCAACTGCTGCCAAGAGCCCTCGCCCGCTGACGCCAGTCAGAGTACCGAGATTGCCAGCGCGTACGCTGTCGCCGTGGGCACACATCCACCATTCACACTCGATCTCGGCGAGCCAACGTTCGACTCTCTGGATGCTGCACGCCTGCACCGCAAGCGCCGAACGGCGCTCGCCTATCGATTGTTCGGTTCGTACCATTGGGGAGAACAGGGCGACGGCCATATCTCGGCTCGCGATCCCGAGCGGCTCGACTGCTTTTGGATGCTGCGTTACGGCGTTCCATTTGGCGAGGCGACGGTCAGCGACCTGGTGCTCGTCGGGCCCGGCGGCGAGGTGATCGACGGTCATCCGGTTCGCGAGATCAACATCACGGCGTTCAATATCCACTGGCCGATTCATGAGGCGCGCCCCGATGTGACATGCGCGGCGCACACGCACACTCCGTACGGAACACCGTGGTCAGCCAACGCTGAGGGGTTTCAGCAGATCGTGCAGGAAGCAACGGCATTCCTCGACTGTCACACCGTGTATCAGGGCACCGATCTCAATGTGTCGACCCCGGCGGGTGGCGAACGGATCGCCGAGGCATTGAGTGACGGCAAGCTGGCGATCCTGCGCAACCATGGTCTGCTGACGGTCGGCGGGTCGGTCGACGAAGCGATCGGCTGGTTGATCATGGCCGAACGTATTGCAGAGGTTCACGTCAAGGCCGATCGCCCGAAGCCGATCTCTGACGAGGCCGCCAGGGAAAGCGCCACGGCAACCGCTCCGTCCCACATGGGTTGGACCGTCTTCAATTGGGCACTCAGAGCCAGAATCCCAGACCCAACGGTCGTCGACTAGTTGTTACAGCACGTGCCTGACACCGTTGGCAACGCCTTGTGTGACGACCGGCGCGTATCCGGCGAGGCTAGTCAGCGGGCGTAGTTCGTGACGGTTTCGGTGGCACCGAGTAGCCAACCGGGCCACACCCCGACGAACAGCGTGAAGACCGCTGCGGCGGCGATCGCCAACCCGGTGGCGAACGGAATCGCCTCGGTCCCGACGGGCTGATCAGATGCCTGGAGCCACACGCTGACCATGATCCGCAAGTACAAGAAGGCGGCGACAACCGCCGCCACCATGGCGACGATCGAGATTGCGTAACTCTCCTGCTCGACGGCAGCTTGAATCACACCCCACTTGGCGATAAAACCAGACGTCAGAGGAACACCCGCCTGCGCCAACAGGAACACGGTCAGCCCGAGCGCCAGAGTAGGACGCCGTTTGGCGAGTCCACTGAATGCGGCCAGCGAAGTGTCACCACCATTGTTGCGGGCGACGAGCGACACGACTGCAAATGATCCGACGGTCAGCACCGAGTACAGCAACAGGTAGGTCATCACGCTCGGCAAACCGTCGCCGACCACGCTCTCGCCGGCATCGTGACCGGCTGCCTCGATCCCGACCAGGATGAACCCGGCATGGCTGACCGACGAATACGCCAACATCCGCTTGACGTCGCTCTGCACGATCGCCAACACCGAACCAACCACGAGCGACAGCAACGCCAACACCCAGATTGCCGGACGCCAGTCGTCACGATGGAACGGCATCGCAACGACGAGCACCCGCAACATTGCGCCGAACGCGGCGGCCTTGCCGACAGAGGCCATGAATGCGGTCACGTTGGTCGGGGCCCCCTGATAGACGTCAGGGGTCCAGACGTGAAACGGCACCGCCGCGACCTTGAAGCCCAGCCCGACAATCAGCAAGGCGATGCCCGCAAGCACGAGCGAATCTTGGCCGTCGATCAGCACCGACGTGCGGAACGATTGCGTGATCTCTGAAATGTTGGTCGACTGAGTGCCGCCATAGATCAATGCGATGCCGTAGAGAAAGAACGCCGAGGCGAATCCGCCGAGTACGAAGTACTTGATACCGGATTCCTGGCTGGCGGTTCGCTCGCGGTCAGAGGCCGCTAGCACATACAGGGCGAGCGACAGTGTTTCGAGTCCGAGGAACAACACGATCAGATCGTTGGCGGCACCCATCACGACTGCCCCGGCGGCAGCCGTGAGGAACAGGGCATAGATCTCGGGACCGTCGTTCCCGGCACGTCGCAACTCATCACCCGTGATCAGCGCCACGAGCAATGTCGCGGCGCACACCGTGATCGTCAGGAACTGAGCCAATGTGTCGAACGCCAGCGCCCCACGGACGAGCGTCGATGCGCCCTCGTCGCTGATGTCGTCCCATTGCATCATCGCCAAGCCACCCGCGACCGCAGATGTCAGCGCCGTATAGAAGGCGTAACAGTTGCCCGGCCAACGCGGGGTCAACGCTCCAACCACCAGCAGCAACAGTGCACCCGAAACCAGGGCGATGATCGGCGACAGCGACCACCATTCGACGCTCGGTGTGGTGAACACGTCCTGAGCAAGAATTGCGGAGCTCATGTCATTCACCGACCCTACTGATGGTCGGGACTAGCCGCCGCTTCGCTTCGGCCGCTCCCTCCATGCTCCTCGTCGCTAGCGCTTCCCTCGTCGCCACGTGCATGTCATTCACCGTCTTCGACTTGGATCTGTTCTGGTTGAGGTTCGACGAAACCCGTCTTTTCCTCGACGTGGGCGATCAGCGCTTTGACTGACGGCTCGATTCGGCTCAGCATCGGCTTCGGATACACACCGGTGAACACGATGATCCCGATGAACGGCAACAGGACTGCTGCTTCCTTGAGTTTCAACTCGGGGAAGTTCCTGTTTGCCTCGTCTGGCTCGCCGTGGAACACACGCTGGTAGGCCCACAGTAAATAGAGGGCAGCGAGGATCACCCCAGTCGATGCCACGACAACCCACCAGCGGGCCGTCAGGAATGTCCCGGTCAAGATCAGGTACTCACCGACGAACCCGTTCAAACCTGGCACACCGATCGACGACAGCATCACGACCATGAATCCGGCTGCAAAGATCGGGGCGGCCTTCTGGATCCCATTCAGATCAGCGATCTGACGGGTGTGGCGTCGTTCATAGATCATGCCGACCAGGAGGAACAGCGCACCAGTTGAGATCCCGTGGTTGATCATCTGCATCACCGAACCGGTGATTGCCTGCGTCGTGAACGCGAACGTGCCGAGCACGATGAAGCCGAGGTGGGCAACCGATGAGTAGGCGACGAGCCGCTTGAGGTCCTTTTGCATCGTGGCCGCGATTGCCCCGTAAATGATCCCGATGACCGCCAGCGTGAGCCAGATCGCTCGACTCCAATGCGCTGCCTCCGGGAACAGGTAGACACCGAACCGCAGCAGGCCGTAGGTGCCGAGTTTGAGCATCACACCGGCCAACACGACCGAACCTGCCGTCGGTGCCTGCGTGTGGGCATCAGGCAGCCAGGTGTGGAGCGGGAAGATCGGGACTTTGACGGCGAATGCGACGGCGAACCCGAAGAACAGCCAACGCCCGGTCGACGCTGCGAACGACGCGTTCTCGGCGATCTCGACGAGGTCGAATGTGATGTGACCGACACCGTTGTTCTTGGCGAGGAACACTGTCGCCATGATCGAGACGAGCATGAATGCCGACCCGATCATCGTGAACAGGAAAAACTTCGTCGCGGCCTGAACGCGACCTTCGTAGCCCCACCCGCCAATCAGGAAATACATCGGCACGAGCACGATCTCGAAGAACACGAAGAATAGGAACAGGTCGAGGCTCAGGAACGAGCCCATCACCCCGGCCTCCAACAGCAGCAGCCAGGCGAAGTACGGCTTGTCCTGAGCCGGATCCTCGTTGTGCGGGTCGATCCCGAGGATCGCCAGCGGGAACAGCACTCCCGTGAGCACGATCAGGAACAGCGAAATCCCGTCGACACCGAGATGCCAAGAGATCCCCCACTGCTCGATCCAAGGGTGTTTGGAAACGAACTGATAGCCGTCATTTTGCGGGTCGAACGCATCGAGCAACCAGATGCTCATCGCGCCGGTCACCACGGAAGTGATTCCGGCGACGAGTTTCATCAACTCGGGTCGACGCTTCGAGAGCAAGATGATGATCAACGCACCTGCGGCAGGCATGAACACCAGCATCGACAGGATCGGGAAGTCGACCGGTGCTGCGCTCATTACAGCACCCCCCGACCAAGCACGAACCATGCCAGCAACAGGACAACGCCAACTCCGACGATGCCGGCGTAGTTTCGGACGTTGCCTGTCTGGAGCTTGCGGATCTGGCCTCCGGTTCCCTGCACCAATTTCCCTGTGCCGTTGACAGCACCGTCGACGATTGTCTTGTCGAACCACGCCACAGCAGCGAACGCCTTCCGTCCGGGACCGCCCATGAATGCCGACACGGTCGCGTCGTACTTCCAAGCATCGGCCAGGATCTTGGGCTCGATCGGCTTGGCCTTGTGTTTTGCGTAGATCGCGATCGCTGCCCCGATGCCTGCGAACGCGCACGCCGAGGCAACGACAGCCAGCCAGGCTTTGTTGTCGTATGCGCCGGTATCGGTGATGTGTGCCTCGCCGGCTTCGATCACTGGTTCGAGCCATTGCTCGAGCTTGTGACGCCACGCTTCAGGCACGATCCCGAACGACGGAAGTTGAATGATGCCGCCCGCGAATGCCAGCCCCGCCAACACAACCAGCGGGATCAGCATGATCGGCGGCGACTCGTGCGGCTTGAACTCGCCGTGTGCGCCGTGTTCCTCGGCATGGCTTTCCCACTTGGCTTCGCCGAAGAACACCATGATCACCTGACGGGTCATATAGAACGCCGTCAACACCGCCGTGACCAGGCCGATCGCATACAGCACAGGGCTCTTGACGAGCGCGAACAGCAGGATCTCATCCTTCGACCAGAAACCGGAGAACGGGAACACACCGGCGATCGCCAGCCAGCCGACAATGAATGTCGATGCGGTGACTGGCATCAGCTTGAGCAGCTTGCCCATTTTGCGCATGTCTTGTTCTTCGTGCATGCCGTGAATCACGGAACCAGAGCCGAGGAACATCAGGGCCTTGAAGAAGGCGTGCGTGACCATGTGGAAGATCGCCGCGACGTAGGCACCGGATCCGACGGCGAGGAACATGTAACCGAGCTGCGACACGGTCGAGTAAGCGAGCACCTTCTTGATGTCGTTTTGGGCGACAGCGATCGTCGCCGCGAACAGGGCCGTAATCGCTCCGACCCAGGCAATGATGGTGGGGGCGTAGTCTGACGCGGCAGCCAACATCGGGTTCATCCGAGTCATCAGGAAAACGCCAGCGGTGACCATCGTGGCGGCGTGGATCAGGGCCGACACGGGGGTCGGGCCTTCCATTGCATCAGGCAGCCACAGGTACAACGGGAGTTGGGCCGACTTGCCGACCGCGCCGACGAACAGCAGCAGCGCAATCGCCGTGGCAGTCGACTGCGCCAGCACACCGGACTCGGCTGCGCCGTTCAGGGTTCCGTAGCTGACCGAGCCGACGGCCTCGAAACCGAGGAACATTGCAAGCATGAAGCCCCAGTCACCGATCCGGTTGGTGACGAACGCCTTCTTACCGGCGGTTGCGGCCGAATCACGGGTGTGCCAGAACGAGATCAGGAAGTACGAGCACGTGCCGACGCCCTCCCAGCCGAGGAACGTGACGAGCAGGTTCTCACCGAGCACCAGCAGCGTCATCGACAGCACGAACAGGTTGAGGTACAGGAAGAACTTCGAGAACTTCGGATCGCCGTGCATGTAGCCGATTGCGAACAGGTGGATCAGGAAGCCAACCCCTGTGACGAACAGGCACATCGCGATCGACAGCGGGTCGGCGAGAAACGCCATGTTGATCTGCAACGAAGAAACCGGCACCCACGAAAACAGCGTCTCGACGTGGTGACGGTCGTGGGCATCCATCGACAACAGGTCGAAGTAGGCACCGACTGATACGACGAACGAGGCCAGCACCATCGTCGCGGCGAGGAACCCAGCTTTCGGTTCGCCGAGTTTGCGACCGAACAGCAGGATCAAGATGAATCCGGCAAGCGGGAACGCGGGGATCAACCAGATGACGTCGAGCATGGCCTATCCCTTGAGCTCCGCCAGGTCGTCCGCTGTTGCGCCGGGACGGCGACGCAGGATCGAGATGACAATGCCGAGCCCGACCACGACTTCCG
Source organism: Ilumatobacteraceae bacterium (assembly GCA_031390905.1). Lineage (GTDB taxonomy): Bacteria > Actinomycetota > Acidimicrobiia > Acidimicrobiales > Ilumatobacteraceae > Ilumatobacter. Next base: position 7,204 of record JANMTV010000050.1, read on the forward strand.
CGGCAGCCACCACCATCACGAAGAACACGGCTGTCTGCCCGTCAATATTTCCGAATCGATTGGACAATGCCACGAACGTGAGGTTGACGGCGTTGAGCATCAGCTCGACGCACATGAACATGATCAGCGGGTTACGCCGTACCAACAACCCTGTTGCCCCGATCCCGAACAGCACGGCTGCCAGGATCATGTAGTACGTCGTTGTCGGTTCGGCCATCGCCAGTGTCACTTGCCGACTTCTTTCTTTGACTTGCGGGTCATCAGCACGGTGCCGGCAACGGCGACAATCAACAGGATCGACGTCAACTCGAAGGCGAACACGTGGTCTCCGTAGAGATTCCGGGCGAGCGCCTTGATGTTTTCGTCGCCACCAGATTCCAGCGGTGTTCCCTCTGAAATCGTGTCTCGTGCGCGCACGATCGCGGCAACGAGCAGTCCGATGATTCCTCCCCCGACCACGATTGCCAGCGGGCGCTGGATCGGGAACGGTTCGATCGACAGATCCTCCGACTTATCGACACCGAGCAGCATGATCACAAACAGGAAGAGCACCACGATCGCTCCGGCGTACACGATCACTTGTACCGCAGCAAGGAAGTGGGCATCGAGCGACACGAAATGCACGGCAACACCGAACAACGTGAGCACGAGGCCGAGTGCGGCGTGCACGGGGTTCTTCATCACGATGACTGACACCGCACCAGTCAGCACCATCAGCGAGGCAAGCACAAAGACGATCATCTGCATCAACGATCAGCCTCTCCTGGTAGCGGGCTCGTCGTCCGCTCCGCTTCGGGGGCTTCGGCAGGGCGTTCGCCGTAGCCGAGTTCGTTGCTCCAGGCAATCAGGCCGCGGAACGTCGCGTCGCCCGACGGTGACGTGGCGCGCATCCAGCCAGAGGTGTGCTGGTCCTCACCATCACGCCAATCCTCCCACGGCATCTGCTGCGGCTTGCCGTCGTCGTCAACGAGCAGTTCGGCCTTCGTGTAGATCGCGTCCTGGCGATTGGTGAACGAGAACTCAAACAGCTTCGATTCGGTGATCGCCTCGGTCGGGCATGCCTCGACGCACAGATCGCAGTGGATGCAACGCAGATAGTTGATCTCGTACACGAAGCCGAACCGCTCACCGGGAGATGTCGGGTTCTCGACATCGTTATCGGCACCACGGACATAGATGCACTTGGCAGGGCAAACACCGGCGCACAGTTCGCAACCGATGCACTTCTCCATCCCGTCCTCGTAGCGGTTGAGCACGTGGCGACCATGCAGGCGCTCCGGCTTGGCAATCTTTTCGTCGTCGGAGACGGTCGGATCACTGGGTCTTCCGTGCTTGCGGGCATAGCGGCCACCCGAATACTCGGTTGTGACCTGCTTGCCGCCGAACAGACGGTGTTGCCTGATGGTGACCGCGAAACCTTCGAAGTAGCCCATCAGTACGCCGCTCCTTCCTGTTCACGGTTGCGTCGGCTGACGCTGAGCGCGCTGCTGAGCAGTACGTAGGCGACACCGAGAACTGCGACACAGGCCGCCACGACTGCGAACACGTTCCAGTCGCGGTCGCGGCCGAGTTGGATCGCGGCCAGCACAAGAAACCAGCCGAGGGCGACGGGAATCAGCAACTTCCAGCCGAAGTTCATCAGTTGGTCGTACCGCAGGCGCGGCAGGGTCGCCCGGAACCAGACGTACACGTAGAGGAACGCCAATACTTTGAGGATTACCCAGAGCGTGCCGCCGAGCGGACCGGCCCATCCGAAGATGTTGATGTCGCCAAGCTTCAACGGCTGTGGACCGCCGAGGAACAGCGTGACGAGGATCCCGCTCATCGTGATCACGTTCATGAACTCGGCAAGGAAGAACAGCGCGAATCGAATCGATGAATACTCGGTGTTGAAACCTCCGACGAGTTCCTGTTCGGCCTCGACGAGGTCGAACGGTGGCCGGTTGAGTTCAGCCGTCATGGCGACCAGGAAAATCGCAAACGGGATCAACCCCGTAGCGACAATGTTCCAGTTCGTCAGCCGATCCTGACCTGCGACAATGCCTGAGGTCGACAGCGTGCCTCCCATCAACAGCACGGCTCCAAGACTGAGCCCGAGCGCCGCCTCGTACGAGATCATCTGTGCCGAGGCCCGCACCGCACCGAGTAGTGGATACTTGGACCCCGATGCCCAACCAGCCAACATGATTCCGTATACACCGATCGAACTGAGCGCAAGTACGAGCAGGATGCCGACCGGCGGGTCGATCAGTTGGACCCGCGTGGTGTGACCGAACCAGGTGACTGTGCCGTCGTTCCCGTCGGTGAAATCGCCGCCGAGCGGAATCACGGACCACAACAGGAATGCCGGGACGAAGGCGAAGAACGGCGACAATCGAAACACCCATTTGTTGGCGTTGGCAGGGAGCAGATCTTCCTTGAAGAACAACTTCGTACCATCGGCGAGAGTTTGCAACAGACCGAACGGCCCGGCTTTGTTTGGTCCGACACGATTCTGCATGCCCGCCACGATCTTGCGTTCGAACCAGACCATCAACATCGTGCCGACCAGGCCGACCACGAAGATCACGAGCACTTTGGCGAGCACGATCGCCAACACCTTCCACCACCAGTTGTCAGTGTCCAACAACGGGTCGGTCGCCAGAATCGATGCGAGTAGCTTCATGACAGCCGCTCGATTCGGACATCGGTGACTGGCGAGGTCGACTCGATCAAGGCGGTGACATCAGCGCCCACCTGGTTGAACGGTGCCCAAATCGTGCCGCGCTGAACCGTTGCGTCGGCGACCAGCCGTAGCACAACGGAACCCTTGACACCCACGATCTTGACCTCGGTGCCATCGGGCACCCCAACGCGATCGAGGTCGAGCGGATGAATGCAAACGCCAGAACCGATCGCCAGCCCGGCGATCGAGGGCGACATCGCTGTCGACACAGCCTGGTCATAGAGTTTGCGGCTGACGACGAGCCGGTAGTCGTAGCTGTTTGGCTGCTGTTCGAAGGGTTCGGCCTCTGGCATCACACCGAACGATCCGATCGCCAACACACCTTCCGGGGCGGCATCGATCGCCGCCGCGGTCGCGCCGACGTACGCCGGGACGTTGGCGGCGATCGCCGCCGTCACGTCGTCAACTGAACCGAATCCGAGGTCGTGACCCAGCGCCAGCGCCAGATCTGCAGCAATCATCCAGTCGGGGCGCGATGTGCCGTGCGCCGTGACCTTCTGGTTGACTCTCGAGACGCGGCCCTCGAGGTTCGTCGTGGTGCCCGACTGCTCGGCGAAGGCAGCAGCGGGCAGTACGACGTCGGCGTGTCCAGTCGAATCCGATAGGAACGTGTCGATCGAGACAATTCGACGAGCGCCAGCCAGCGCTCGACGTGCGAGATCGCTGTCAGGGCAATCGTTGAGCGGATCGGCACCGAGCAAGATCAGCAGTTCGAGTTTGCCATCCGCAGCTGCGCGTAGCGTCGACAGCGCATCCCGCTCACACGACTCCTGACCGAGACCCAACTGAAGCGCTCCGACCACGTTGCCGCGGCGAAGTGCCGGCAGCACCGTGGCGTGAGGAACGGCGTCGAGCACGGCCTGCAACGAAGCCAGCGCCCGTCCTTCGGACTCAGCGAGGTTGCCGCGGCCAGCCACAATCACGACGTCACCCTTTGCGATCTGGGCAACGATGCCAGGGTCAGCAAGCGTCTGAGCGATCACCGACGGACCGGTACCGGGCGAGTACCGCTCGGTGCGCCACGCGTATCGACTCATGCCGGTGGTCTGGCCCGAGAACTCGATCAGCTTGGTTCGCTTCTTCTCGGCCGCGTCTCGAAGCCGGAGATACAGGATCGGCAGTTCTTCTTTGAGATCGGGTCCGAGCAGGATCACCGTTGCGGCGCTGGCCGCCTCCGAAATCGTCGCCCGCTTGAGACCGAGGATCTGAGCCGGCATCCCGTCGCCGAGCTGGGCATCGCGTCGTTCGATGCCAATCGCGTCGGCAAGCTGGGCCCAGGCATAGGCACCCTCGTTGGTGCTACGGGCGCCACCGAGCAGTCCGATCGAGCCGGCGCCGCCGGCATCGAGGGCACCCTGAACCAGCTGCGCGGTGATTGCTATCGCGCTGCTCCAGGATGTTTCAGATTGGGAGGTTTCGGCGTGTCCGTCGGCGGTTCGAACACGAGGCGTCGCGAGGCGCTCGTCGGATTCGATTGACTCAAAGTTGAAACGACCACGGTCGCACATCCAACCCCAGTTGACCGACTCGACGTCGACGCCTTGGAAGCGCAGCAGTTCGTCGCGGCTCGAGTGGATCGAGATCCGGCAACCAACCGAACACGACGTGCAGGTCGACTCGACCTGTTCGAGATCCCACGGACGCGCCTTGAACCGATATGGCTTGGCGGTCAACGCACCTACCGGGCAGATCTGTACAACGTTGCCGGAGAAGTACGACGAGAACGGTTCGTCAGGAAACGTGTTGACCTGCGACAAGTTGCCACGGTCGATGAAATGGATCAGCTTGTCGCCAGCCACTTCGTCGGCGAAGCGGGTGCATCGATCGCACAGGATGCAGCGCTCACGGTCGAGGTAGACGTTCTCGTTGATCGGGATCGGCTTTTCGTAGTGCCGCTTTTCCTCGACGTATCGACTCTCGCCGGGGCCGTGCGAGAACGACTGATCCTGCAGCGGACACTCGCCACCCTTGTCACAGACCGGACAGTCGAGTGGGTGGTTGGCGAGCAGCAACTCGAGCACGCCTTCTTGAACACGCTTGGCGATCGGCGAGGAAGTCTCGATCTTCATGTCGGGAGCAACTGTGATCATGCATGAAGGCTGCAGTGCCGGGCCTCGCCCGGTGTCGACTTCGACGATGCATTGACGGCACATACCCACGGAACTCATGCGTGGGTGGTAACAGAACCGTGGGATGTACTGGCCATGCCGCTCCGCAGCAGCGATGATCAACTCACCCTTCCGAGCCGCGACGACGCGCCCGTTCAGTGTGATCGTAACCGCGTCAGGAGCGGGCGTGATGGCGTGTTCGTGGCTGATGGCGGACTCGTTACTCGTCGTATCAGTCATATGACTCTCCGGAGGTGGCGAGGGAAGCGCCAGCGACGAGCCACACAGCGGCGCGAGAAGGAAGCGAAGCGGACGACGAGCCCGCCACCAGAAACAGCTTCCGGACCCGTCGCATCACTGCACCGCCATGACGGGGATTGTCGTGCGGACCTTGCGCTTCGTCACACGCGATTCGAACTCTTCTGGGAATAGTGTCATCGCCGAGTGGACGGGAACGTAGGCCGACGGGCCGACGAAGCAGATCGTCGTCATCTTGTACGGGAACGGTACGGCAACGTTGATATCAAGCCGCCGGCTCGATGCATGCGGCATCTCGCCTGGGCAGATCGATTCGCCGACTTCGAGGATCGTCTCGAGGTCGACGTCAGTGCCTTCACCGGCGACGATCCGTTCGAGAATCCGGTACAGCCAGGTGCCACCTTCGCGGCACGGCACACATTTGCCGCACGACTCGTGGGCGTAGAACTTCACCAGCGTCAGGGCCGCGGCGGGGATATCGGTGGTCGAGTCCATCACCATCACCGCACCGGAACCGAGCATCGACCCCGCCGCGCTGGCAGCGCGACCCTCGAACGGAATATCGAGTTGGTCGGCGACGAACCACGGTGCAGAGCCGCCGCCCGGCACGAACGCTTTGAGTTCGTTGCCGTCCCGGATGCCTTGGCTGAAGTCATCACCGTAAATCAGATCACGGAACGTCGTCGAGCCGTTGATGATCTCATATACGCCGGGTCGCTTCACATGCCCGGATACGGCGATCATCCGGGTACCGGGTGAGGTCTCGGTGCCGATCGATGTGAACGCCGCCGAACCGTTGGCGGCGATGAACGGCAGGTTGGCGAGCGTCTCGACATTGTTGACGATCGTCGGCTGTCCGTAGAGACCGACAGCAGCCGGGAAGTACGGTGGCTTGAGACGCGGCATGCCACGTTCGCCTTCGAGTGACTCGATCAGCGCTGTCTCCTCGCCGACCACGTACGCTCCGGCGCCCCAGTGGAGCACGATGTCGACGCTGAACTCGGTGCCGAGAATGTCCTTGCCGATGTAGCCGCTGGCATACGCATCGTTGAGTGCATCAGCGACACGTTCGTGCGCCAGCGCCATTTCTCCACGGATATACAGAAAGCACTGTGACAGACCGGCGGCGTAGCACGCAATCAGGCATCCCTCGATCAGTTGATGCGGATCGCGTTCCATGAGAAGTCGGTCCTTGTAGGTGCCCGGCTCCGATTCGTCGCCGTTGACGACGAGGTAGCGCGGCCACACGCCGGCCGGCGTGAAACCCCACTTGACTCCAGCAGGAAAGCCGGCACCGCCGCGGCCGAGCAGTGTCGACTTCTTGACCTCATCGGCGACGTCGGCAGGTTGTACGGCGAGCGCCTTACGGAGACCTTCGTAACCGCCGGTGGCCAGGTATCGGTCGAGGGTATACGAGTCCTCGTATTTGAATCTCGTGGTCACTATCTGAGGGCGATCACCCTCATAAAATCCAGCCGCCCAGGGATACGAAGCTCGTGCGGTCATGAATTCGCTCCCGGCGCGGAGATCTCGACCCGCGCCACCCCGCATATGCTCCACCCGGCCCTGAAAGGCAACAAATGCGATTCGGGACCAACGGTGGTCTTGAATCGCATTTGTTGCGATTGGGGACCGTTCATGAAGGGCTCTCCGTGATTGTGAGCCAGGCTGGACCGGCCGTTACGTGGTCGGGGTGGACGGCACCGACGGCCCTGTCGGCCGGGATGTGTTGACGTTGGCGACCAAGGGTGCCGTGCGGTGGGATCTCGCTGGCGAGTTTGCCAGCCGACAAATCATCGATCAGTTGGTCGAAATCCGCCGGCGTAACTCGGAATCGGTAGCGGTAGTTGACTTGCAACGTCGGTGCCTCGGTGCAGGCGGCTTGGCATTCTGCGTGCTGCAATGTGAACATCCCGTCAGCCGTTGTGCTGCCGGCTTTGACACCGAGACGGTGCTCGGCGTGATGCATCAACTCGACGGCACCCATCAGGGCGCACGACATCGTGCCGCACATGTTGATCAGGTACCTACCAGTCGGCTCGAATCGGAACATCTCATAGAACGATGCCGTGCCGTACACCTCGGCAGGGGTGACCTCAACCAGTTCGGCGACGTGACGCATCGCCTCCTCGGTGACGTACCCGTTCTGTTCCTGCGACAGGTGCACAAGCGGAATCAGCGCCGACTTCTTCTTCGGATACCGACCAATGATCTCTCGCGCCAACGCGACATTGACATCGCTGAGCCGGCTCATTGGCGCCTCGTTCGATACACCATGTCGTAAATCGTGATGCCGACCAACGCCCAGAACGCCAACACGAGCAGCAGGATCAACCCGCCCATCACAACGCTCCTCGCGCGAGAGTGTTCAGTTCGGTGCGGTCAGTCCATACGGTGCCGTCCCACCACCGCCACCCGACGCCCTGCCGTTGCGGATCCGGGTGCCAACCCGCGACCGGCGTCGGCTGCCCAGTCGTGGGCAGGCCGGCTCGGCGCGTCGACTTCTTGACGACGAGCACCACGACAACGGCAGGCACAGCCATGAGCGCCAGCACGACGAACACGATGAAGAGTTCGACAAGGCTTGGCATCAGCGGTCGACCTCGCCTAATACTGGGTCAACACTGGAGATCACGGCGACGGCGTCGGCCACGAGACCGCCGCGCATCATGTGGGGGAGGCACTGGATATTCACGAAACTGGGAGCCCTGACATGCATCCGGTATGGGGTCGGCGAACCGTCGCTGGCGATGTAGCAGCCGACCTCACCTCGCGGACTCTCGATCGCCACGTAGACCTCACCCTCCGGCACTTTGAAACCTTCCGTGAAGATCTTGAAGTGGTGGATCAGTGCTTCCATCGACTCGTCAATTCGCGCACGCGGCGGTGGAGTGATCTTCTTGTCTTGGATCCGGTAGTCGCCTTGCGGCATCCGGTCGAGGATCTGCCTGACGATCTTGATCGACTCGCGGATCTCGTTGAGCCGGATCGCGTATCGATCGAAGGCGTCACCGTACGACCCGACGATCACATCGAATTCAACCTCGTCGTAGTGCAAATACGGCAGATCGCGCCGGAGGTCCCAGGCCACGCCGGTTGATCGCAGGATCGGTCCTGTGGCACCCAAGGCCATCGCTTCCTGCGGCGTGATCACACCGACGCCTTGCAGGCGCTCACGCCAGATCGGCTGGCCGGTCATCAAGATGTCGTATTCCTCGAGTCGCTCGGGAATCAACTCGAGCAGATTCAACACGTCATCACGCCAGCCTGGCGGCAGGTCAGCGGCCACACCGCCGGGGCGGATGAAGTTGTGATTCATCCGCAGCCCGGTGACCTTCTGGAAGAAACGCAGCACCTCCTCGCGTTCTCGCCAGCCGTAGATCATCATCGAGACAGCGCCGAGGTCCATACCGTTGGTGGCCATGAACAACAGGTGGCTCGACATGCGGTTGAGCTCGGACAGCAACATCCGCATCCACACGGCCCGTTCGGGGATGTCGCCATCGATCCCGAGCAGTTTCTCGGTTGCCATCGAGAACACGAGTTCGTTGTTGAGCGGGCTCAGGTAGTCCATACGGGTGACGTTCGTGCCGCCCTGGAGGTACGTGAGTTGCTCGCCGGTCTTCTCCATACCGGTATGCAGGTAGCCGATGATCGGCTTGCAACGCAGCACCGTTTCGCCTTGCAGTTCGAGCATCAGCCTCAGCACGCCATGGGTCGACGGGTGCTGGGGACCCATGTTGATGATCATGGTCTGATCTTCGTCGGGGTCGTCTGGCAGGTCGCCGAGCTTGGCCGCTTCAGCCTCGCTCATCCGCAACACCGACCCGAGTTCGCGCATCAATTCGCGCGCCCCGATCTCAGATCGAGCCCGCATCTCCTGATTACCCTCGCTGTATGGCGGGTTCGTCGTCCGCTTCGCTTCCTCCTCGCGCCGCTTGTGGCTCTGTGCTGTTCCGTCGGCGGCTGGCGCTTCCCTCGCCACGTCGCGGGTCAAGTCGGTGTTCACGCGCGGTCCGATTGGATCAATAGCTGCGACACCGGAACGACGCCGACAAAACGCGGGCGACGAGGCAAGCGCCAGCCCTCAACGAAACAGCACAGAGCCGCACGGAGGGAACAGCCGAAGCGAAGCGGAGGCCAGTCCCGACCATCAACGAGGGAAGCGCCAGCCCTCAACGAAACAGCAGAGAGTCGCACGGAGGGAGCGGCCAAAGCGAAGCGGAGGCCAGTCCCGACCATCATGAATGGCTCGCTTTGAACTGGACCGGGATCTTGCCGATTTCGTAATCCTTGCGGAGCGGATGACCGATCCAGTCTTCCGGCATCAGGATCCGAGTCGGGTCAGGATGATTGCTAAACGTGACCCCAAACATGTCGAAGACTTCGCGTTCCATCGCTTCGGTGCCGGGGTGGACGTCGAACAACGAACCGATCGTGGCGTCGGCTTCCGGGACCTGGACCCGTAGGCGGATTCGACGACGGTTGGTGATGTCGAGCATGTTGACGACGATCTCGAAGCGCTCGCCGACGACGCCGGCGGGAAGCGGGCGCGCCATGTTGGTGAGGTAGTCGACAGCCGTCAAGTCGACGCACATGCTGTAGCCGTCGTCAGTCAGTTTCTTGACGACGGTGACGTACTCGTCACGATCCGGATGGAGCACTGTCTGACCCAAGCTGTCGGTGAGTAGGCAACCGTGCAGTTCGACCTGCAGCGATGACGTTTCGGTCGCGTCCGCGACGGTGTCGTTGGCGGTGTCGGTCACGTCAGCGACTTCCGAGCAGGACGGGAACGGAGGTGGCGGCGATCTCCTGGACGTGCAGATTGGCACCAGCACCGCTAGCAGTCCGACGTCGCAGGATCTCGCCGTCTTCGATCTTCTGGTGCAACGTCTCGATGGCGTGGATCAAGGTCTCGGGCGTGGGCGGGCACCCTGGCGCATACACATCGACAGGAACGATCTGGTCGACGCCCTGGACAATCGCATAGTTGTTGAACATGCCGCCTGACGAGGCGCAGACACCCATCGAGATGACCCATTTGGGTTCCATCATCTGGTCGTACACCTGTCGGAGTACGGGTGCCATCTTCTGGCTCACGCGACCGGCGACAATCATGATGTCTGCCTGGCGTGGTGAAGCGCGGAAGACTTCCATCCCGAATCGCGAAACGTCGTAGTGGGCGGCACCCGTTGCCATCATTTCGATCGCGCAGCAGGCGAGACCGAACGAAGCCGGCCATGACGAGCGTGCCCGCGACCAGTTGATCAGATCTTCGAGTTTGGCTGTGATGGCATTGTGGCTGAGCCCGCCGATTCCATCAGCGAGCACATCGTCGACGAGTCCCACGAATGTCTCCTATGCAGCTCGGTCGTTCGTCGGATCGATGCGACCCTCGAGGCCGACGCGACGAATCGTCGAGGACGAGTCCCGGGTTGCCGAAACCATCAGGGCATCACCTTCGAGATTGCGGTACCTATGGAGTGGACCCCAGTCGAGCCCGCCTCGGGCAACTTCGTAGACGAAGGTCAGGAAGAAGATCACCGAGAACACCACGATCGCCCAGAAACCACCCTCGCCAAGCGCTCCACGCTCGACGGCATAGGGGTAGAGGAAGATGATCTCGATGTCGAACATGATGAACAACATGGCGACGATGTAGAAGCTGACCGGAAACCGTTCAGGTGGCTCGCGGCTCGGCACGATCCCGCATTCGTATGGTGCCTCTTTCGCCGCTGATGGGCGGCGAGGTGCCAGCAGTCGCGACGCCACGAAGCTGAGACCGCCGAAGGCGACCGCCAGAATCATGAGCACGACGAGCGGGAGGTATTGACCCATGGCTAGGCGGCCGCGATGGCTTTCCGGCCCAGGTTCTCGGCTACGTACCGGTCACGGCGGTGGAGTGCCCAGCACATCGCCAGGAAGACGATCGTCGAGCCGAAGCAGATATAGGCCGCTGGCTCACGCTTCGACCCGAGGTCGCGAATCATGTACACGTACTGACGGCTTTGTGAATCGTCGATCTCTGGCGTGATCGGTGCGCGACCCCCCTCGACGCGAGGCAGGGCAAACGGGGCGACTTCGACCAGCGTGTAGTAGGGCTTGTGGAAGAAGGCGATCTGGTCGAGTTCGTCCATTCCAAACAGCTTTGGGTACGCCGACTCCGTTGGCGGGTCGACCTCATAGACGGCGGTGACATCGAACTCGCCCGGCTTGAGTGCGCCCTCCTCTTCGAGGAACACACCTGCGGAAGCTTCGGCTTGGCCGAACTCTGGCGCCGAATCGGCGACCTTCGACCAACCCTGACCGATCAGTTGATCGCCGAGCGCCTCAGCAACCGCAGCACTGGAGGCATCGTCGGCCAACTTCAGCGGCGCGTCGACCACGCCGGCCTGATCGAGGAGATCAACGTCTTGAATCACCGTGCTGCCAGGAATCTGTGTCCACGATGGTTCTGCACCCTTGAGGCCAATCCCGTACATCCACCACACCCCGCCCATCAAAGCCATCCAACCAGCAAGCGACGCGAAGGCGACCATAAAGCCCAGCCGTGCGCCCAGGTTGGTGGCGAGCACGAGATAGGTGCCACCCATCAGCACCCCGACCGCAATCAGAACAACGAGGACACCGCGTAGCTCGGGTTCCCAATTGATTGCCAGCAAGCTGCTCAACATCACAGGCTCCGCACGTATTCGACAATGGCTTGAATCTGCTCGTCAGTCAACATGGCACTGAACCCGGGCATCTTGCCGCTGCCTTGGCCCTGGATGCCGTACTTAGCGCCGTTGACCGAGCCATTCTTGATGAAGGCGATCATGTCGGCCTCGTTCGGAAAGTGA